>NZ_JAIUIQ010000031.1:0-74524 GCF_020165735.1 Mesorhizobium sp. B283B1A | reverse complement strand
GCGACCTTGGTCGGATCGGTGATGTTCACTCCGTCCGCGCCGGGCACGTCGTTGGCGAACACGTTCACCGTCACCGGCAAGTTCTCGGCTGCCTGCGTGGCGCTGTCGTTATGCGCCGTCGGCACGTCGTCGACGATCTGCACCGACAGTGTTCCCGGAAGGGACGTGTCTCCGTCTGTGTCGGTGACCGTCACCGTCATGTTGTCGAAGATGGAATCGATCCCGGCGTCGGGGTGAGTGGCGCTGTGGACGAGCGTATAGCTGTAGCTCACCTGGCCGGTGCTGGCGTCATAGCCGTTGATGGTCAGCGTGTTGCCGAGCGGCGTCGTGATGTCGATCGACGTCGATGCGCTGTTGGCAAGCGCGGCAGCCGAAATTACCTGGCCGGCGATGGTCAGCGAGCCGATACCGTCGGGTGAGGTGATGGTAAAGGTGCCGGTGTTGGTCTCGGACTGGTCGCTGTTGGGGGCGGGATTCTGCGCCTCGCCGGAGCCTTCCGACCCGGAGCTTGCCGGCAGGCCTTTCTCGTTGACGATGGTGTCGCCGCCATTGACGGAAGGCGTCAGGTCGATGATCGACGGCGTCGAGTCGGGCAGCAGGCTCGGGAACAGCTCGCGGTGATCCGGCTGGCCGAACGCCAGGTCTGTCGGGGGCAACAGCGCCGAAAGACCGAACCCGTCGCCGATGCCGCCGGCGGGAACCGAGAAGTCTCCGCCTGCACTGGAGGTCGAGCCGCCCGGGCCAGCCGAGATCGAACCATCGGCGCCGAAGGCGACGTCGACATGGCTTGCTTCGAGCGCGGCGATCAGGGCAACGCGCGGCACCTCGACGTCGCCGATGAGGAAGGTCGGCACGTTGAGGGCGCCATCCTTGATCACGATGATCGAGCCATCGGCCTGCTCCAGCACGAGATTGTGCCCGTCGACCTTGATGTTGTCGATCGAGACATTGGCCGGAAGTTTCACCACATGGTTGGCGTCGGCCACGTATTCGTGGGGCGCGGCAGCCGCCGGTGCTTTCGCTTCCGCGGGTGCCTCGGGCTTGACGGGCGCGCCGCTGCCGACATCGACCGGCACAGGTTCGGCCGCTGCCGGCGCGGCCTGCTGCGTCGAAGCCGCCTGGGCGACCTGGATCTCCGCCGGCGATGTCTTACCGTGATGGTCACTGGCGGCGGAATGCTCGTCCCAGGACCTTGCAGCGGTGTCCAATTCGATATTGGTGGTCATTTGCTTGTACCCTCCGGAATTTCCCGGAAAGAGACAGCGCTCACCTTTGCTTTGCAACGGTTGATCAATCCATTTGATATACTGCAATATGCACAAAATCGTATTTTTTACGCGTGGTAAACCGGTAACATATATTCCGTTATATATTGCGGGTGTCGGCGGCTCTTGACGGCGGTTCGCCTCCGTCTGGATGGTAAATAAAAGTATAAATTAGAATAAAATTTTATGTAAAACAGACGAAGTAAGTTCTGCCGTCGTTATCTACCTTCGTTGCCAATAAGTTGAGACAAGATTGGTACCGTCCACAGTCAAAGGTGGGCGTTATGAAAAAAGAAAAAACCGCGCCGGGGACAACCGGTCTCAAACTGATCTTGCTGGCGATCGGCCTTGCGGGCCTGCCGCAGCCATCGCTCGCGGGCACTCGTTTCGAGGGTGTCGCGTCGGTCGGCGGGCTCGTCGAAAAGGTCGAGGCGCCGCGTAGCCTGGGTGGCGTTTCCCTGGAAAGGTCCCGGCCCTGGCAGCCGGTCGCGGGATACCAGCCCGGCATTGTCTCCATGAGCTACGCCATCGACGACGCCAATGCCGCCGTTGCGCCAACGCCCGCCGATGTCCGACCGGCCGAGGTTGGAATTGATCCTATCCAGACGGCTGCGATCATTCCCGGCGTGTTCGGGTCGGTCGCGCTGTCCATGCACAACTTTCCTGTCGCGGCGCGGTGGGCGCCTGTCTACCAGGCAATCGTCGGCTGCACGGCAGGCAGTGCCTGCGAGCACAAGAGCGCGGCTTTTGCCACGCTGATCTCGACGGCACAGGGCAAGGGATTCACCGAGAAACTATCCCTCGTCAACAGCGGCATAAATCGCCTGATCGCCTACAGGAAGGACAGTGTCGTCTATGGCAAGCTCGACTATTGGGCGAAGCCTTCGGAGGTGCTCGACAAGCGCGCCGGCGACTGCGAGGATTTTGTCATACTGAAGATGACGGCGCTGCTCAGGGCCGGCATTCCCGCGCAAAGCATGGCGCTCGTCGTCCTGCAGGATCGCAAGCGCGGGTTCTTCCACGCCGTCCTGTCGGTGAGCACTGCAGATGGCGTATTCATTCTCGACAGCCTCCACAACACCGTCCTGCGTGACAGCGATCTCCCCGACTACGTTCCGCTCTATTCCTTCAGCACGGATCGCGCCTGGATTCATGGCTCGAGATCGGGCAATGCGCAGGTTGCCGAGATCAAGGGCGGCTTTGCCGGCGTCGCACCCGGCGAAGGATTGCAGCCGGATACGGCTTTGGGGAAGCTTGTGCGAAAGTAAGCACAGCCGGCGGACGTTGGATCGAAGCTACACTCTAGCCGCTGACGAACGCCATCAGCAGGTCCTGCTCGATCAGCGGCGCCCGCACCGCGTTCAACTGGCCGCGATAGCGGCGGTCGCCGGCGCCGATGACGAACCCGCTGGCGACCGGGGTTTCGCCATTGGCATCCAGCCGTGCAAATATATCCGCGACGTTGAGATCGAGTGCCAGCCTGAGATCCTGACGCCCGTCATCGTTCGGTGCCGTCGGCAATTGACGCTTTACCAGCTGTTGGAACGGAGCGTTGAAGGTCAGGATTTTTTTCGACGATGAAAGGGCAAAGGCGGGCGAGGGACAGGCGACCAGTATCGCGCTGATCGTCCTTATCGATGCTAGCCTTTTCAACGTCAGGTTTTCCTCCGCCATGTCACGTATGCAGGCAACTCTGATCGCCGATGTCAGGTTGCCAGAAGCAGGCTGACCTTCGGCGATCTCATCGACAAGCATGCCGATCGTGCACTTCCGGCTTTCCGCCATATGCCTCAGCGACGTCCAGAAAGCCCGCTCCAGGCGGATTCCGCGTCGTATGCCGAGGCGCGCGACGACCCGGAACTCCATGCCGAGGTCTTCTGCCTTCGTCGGCACGAGCAACCGGTCGAGGACGGCGGGAGGAGTGGCGCTATCGTTCACTCATTGCCTCCTCTCGTGCCTTGTTGATCGGCTTCAGGAGGTAGGTCAGGATGGTCTTGCGTCCGGTCTTGATATCGACGGAACAGATCATGCCGGGAATGATCGAATAGACCTTGCCATCCCGTGTCAGCGTGGATCGCTCCGTGGCGACGCGCACCTGATAGTAAGGTTCGCCGGTTTTCTGGTCGACCAGGCTGTCGGCGGTGATGTTGGAGACCTTGCCTTCGATGCCGCCGAAGATGGAGAAGTCATAGGCGGTTACCTTGATCAGCGCGTCCTGGCCCGGTCGAATGAAAGCGACGTCTCGCGGCGAGACCCGGGCTTCGACCAGCAATGTCTCGGAGGTCGGGACGATGCCGGCCACGACCGCGCCGGGCTGGACGAAGGCGCCGAGCGTATTCACGTCAAGCGTGTTGACGATGCCGTCCACGGGTGAACGGATATCGGTGCGCGCCACCTTATCTGTGGCGCCGCGTATCGTCTCGTCAACCACCGAGAGGTCGGCCAGCGCCTGCGTCAGATCGCTGAGCGCCTCCTGTTGCAACTGCAGACCGAGTTCGTCGACCTGAAGCTGAGCCTCCGTGATGGCCGACTTGGCTTTCTTGATGGTCTCTCCGGCGAGCGTCAGCTGGCCGTTGAGTTCGGTCAGCTCGCGCTCGACGCGCAACTGCTCGGTTCGTGCCATCAGGCCCTTCTTGACCATCGATTCGACCAGCTTTGCCTCCTGGTCACTGACGGTCAGATTCTGGGTGAGGCGATCGGAATTGGCGGTCGCTTCGTCCAGCTCCTTCTCGCGCTGATCGAGACGCGACTTGAGAACCGACAGCTTGACTTCGAAGTTGTCGCGGCGGGCTACGAGCAGCTTCTGCTCGTTGTCACAGATTTCAGGGGCGACTTTCTGGATTTCGGACGGACATGGAAATGAGCCTTCGAAATTCCCGGTCTGTTCGAATTTGAGCCGGGCAATGCGCGTCTGCAGAGCCCGCGCCTTGGCCTGCTGTTCGCCAAGACTGGAGGTGTTGAACGTATTGTCGAGGCGGATGATGAGGTCGTTCTTCTTGACGATCTGCCCGATCGTCACCGCGATTTCCTGAACGACGCCCGGCTCGCTGGCCTGGATGATCTGAGTCTTCGAGGCGGGTATGATCTTGCCGTCGCCGCGTGCGATTTCATCAACCTCAGCATAGGACGCCCAAGCGACCGAGCTTACAAAGAGCGCGCCGATGATCAATATGGATGCCGACGCAAAAAGCGGCGGCCGATCTTCCCTAGCAAGCATTTACCAAACCCCATTATATTGATCTGGATCAATATAATTTGTCTCAAACATTTGTTTTCTGCAGCGCCTGTATGACTTGTTCTTTCGGTCCGTCGGCGACGATCTTACCCTGCTCGATCACGATCAGCCTGTCGGCCAGCTCGAGCATGCTGAAGCGGTGGGTGGAGACGATCAGCGTGGTGCTGCGGTCAAAGGCCACCTTGAGCTGCTTTATCAGCTGACGTTCCGACGCCAGGTCCATCGAGCCGGATGGCTCATCCAGGAAAACGATTTTCGGCTTGGTCAGCAGCAGCCGGGCAATCGCCACCGTCTGCCTCTGCCCGCCGGAAAGATTGGTGCCACGCTCGCCGACGTTCATGTCGTAGCCACGCGGATGGCGGGAGACGAACTCGTCGACACCGGCAGCCCTGGCCGCGTCGATGATCTGCTCATCGGTCGCTTCCGGGCAGGCCATCAGCAGATTTTCCTTGATCGTGCCCGAGAACAGATCGCCAGCCTGCGCAACGATGCCGACCGCGGCGCGAACCTCCGACGGGTGGTATTGGCGGATGTCGATCCAGCAGCAACTCGCCGGAGGTCGGCAGGAAGAGCCTGCCGATCAGCCGGCCCATGGTCGTCTTGCCGGATCCTATCCGCCCGATTATGCCGATCCGCTCGCCGGGCTTGACGGTGAAATTCAGGCCGGACAGAACCTCGTTTTCGGAACCGGGATAGACGAATCCGACGTTCTTGAATGCCATCGCGCCATTGCGGATCGGGCGGTTTACGAAGCCCACCGTGTCCGGCCGGTCTTCCGGTTGGGCCATGATCGAGTTGACCATCCGCAACGAGAGCATGGCCTGGCGAAACCGCGACAGTGTTATGGCGATCTGGCCGAGGGGGGCCACGGCCCGGCCCGCCAGCATCACCGTCCCGATGATCGCCCCTGTCGAGACGTGCCCCTCCGAAAAGGCATAGGCGCCAGCCACCACCAGGGCGACGGTGACCAGTTGCTGTATCGCCTGGGTGATGTTGCCGGCTGCCGCCGAAAGCTGCTTGATCTTCTCGGACGTGTTGGCGGCGTTCTTCGAGTGCTCGCCCCATTTGCGCAGGAGATAGGCTTCGGCGCGCAGGGATTTGATCGTTTCCAGCGTGGAGATCGACTCCACCAGCAGGGACTGGCGCTGCGAAGCCTCGTTCATCGAGGCCGCGACCCGCTTGCCGATGCGCCGCTGCGTGACCAGGCCAACGGCGACCGACGCCAGGAAGGCCACGGCCGGAATGATGACCAGCCAGCCGCCGATCGCATAGATGACCAGCAGGAAGACGAACACGAAAGCCGTGTCGATGAAGACGCTGATGGTGTTCGAGGTGAAGAACTCTCTCACGAACTCATATTGCGTTATCCGGTTTGCGTACTCGCCGGTCGAACCGGGTCGCGCCGAGAGCGACGAGTTGAGCACTTTTTCGAACAGCATATAGGAGATCCGAAGATCCGCCTTGCGCCCGGCATAATCGATGAGGGATGCCCTGGCGGTCTTCAGAAGCAGGTCGAACACGATGACGGCGCCAATGCCGATGGCCAAGACCCAGAGCGTCGATATCGCCTTGTTCGGGAGGATCCTGTCGTACACGTTCATGGTGAAGATCGGCGAGGCGATGGCGAGCAGATTGATGAACATCGCCGACAGCACGACTTTCGAATATGTGCGCCAGAAGCCGCCCATCGTCCCGGTCAGCCAATGTCGCCGCTCGATCTTCGGCGCCGAGCCGACGCTCATCGCCTCCGTGGCGTTGGCGTAGGTGATCGAGAAGGACACACCGCCGCTGATATAGCTGGCGGCGAGTTCCGATCGGCTGATCGCGGTGCGCCCATCTTCCTGCGGGGCGGTGAAATAGTCGCCGCCTTCCTCCTCGGCGAGCAGGGCAACAGGCAACTGGCTGACGCGAAAGACAATCGCGGGAAGATCGATCCGCCCGCGCAGGAAATCGCGATGGCCGAACGCCCGCGCTTCCAGACCTATGCGTTCGGCAAGATTGCGGATCTCGTCGACCTCGACGCGGGTATCCGACAGCGGCACGCCGGCGAACAGCACGGTCTCGGCGCTCGGTCGGCCGAGATACGCGGCAACGGCCGAAAAGCAGGCCTTGAAAGCCTCCTTCGGCGACAGGATATGGGGTTGCTGGTTCACGATCTGCCCGCGAGGACTGTCGGTCGCGCCTTATGTCGCTGCTTACTTCTTCCTGACCGGAGCCAGAATATCGAAGGGCAGGTCATTCTTCTGTTCCGAAGGCGTGCGCGCATAGGTTTCGGTGTCAGCCGTTTCCGGTGCGGCGAACTCGGTCCGTGCGTAGGCGTTGGCTTGCTTTGCCGGCTGGATATCCATCGTCTTCAGCAATTCCCCGGTCGCGGCCAGAAGCCGGTACTGGGCAAAGAGTGACGCATAGGATGCGGTGTCCGCCAGCGTGGCGGTGTTGAACCGCGTATTCTGCGCATCGAGCACGTCTAGCAACGAGCGCTGCCCGACCTTGAACTGTTCGCGATAGGACGCGACCAGCTTTTCGTTGGAGGCGGCTTGCAGCTTCAGGGTCTTTGCCAGGTCGGCCTGCCGGAAGCGGCGATCCCATGAGGTGCGAACGGCTTCTTCGATCTCGCGCAGAACCTGGTGCATGGCGAGCCGCTGTTCGCTGGTGCGGCGGATCTGCTCCTGTTCATTGGCCTTGTCGATGCCGCCGCGATAGAGGTTCCAGCGCAACACCAGGCGGGCCTGCAGGTCGGATGTGTCGCCGTTGTCGCCGTCGATATCGTATCCCGCCCGGGCCGTGCCCTCGGCGACGATCGAGGGACCGTACTTCGCTCGGGCCGCGTCCACCAGCGAGGCCGCCGCGGCGATATCGCTGTTGGCCATGTGGACGCGCGGGTTGTTTTCTCGTGCCAGGCCCAGCGCATCGTCCAGCGACCTCGGCAGCGCTGCCGAAACGTCGCCAGGCCGCGACGCATTGGTCAGCGGTTTCCCGACGGTCTTGAAAAACCGTATCTTCGAAGCCTCCAGTTCCTCCGAGGCTTCCTGCATGCGGGCCTTGGCCGCGAACAGCCGCTCCTCGGCCTGTTGCCGGTCGGCTTCGTTCAGCCCGCCGCCCGCGATGCCTTCCTGGATGTCGTGGAGGATAGCCTGATGGAAGCCCAGGTTCTTCTTCGCCTCTGAAACGATCGACGCCTGCAGCATGTATTCGAGGTAGTCCTGGACCACCGAGAGCCCGATAAATTCGGACCGCTCCAGCACGCGGAACGACGCGCCATCGACCCGCGACGCCTGACGATTGAGCTCGGCCCGCCTTGCACCGCTGTCATAGACGGTCTGTGAAACCGTCAGATCGGCTTCTGCCGGGTAGAGGTTGTCATCATCGAGGGAAAGCGCGCGACGCGACGAGTTGTCGAGACGGCGAGCCCCTCCGGATGCTTCCACGTCGACGCTGGGAAGATAGAGCCCTTTTGCCTGGCGCAATTCGAATTCGATCGCCTCGCGATTTTCTATGGCCTGGCCGATCTCGGGATTGGACTCGACGGCAACCGCCACGGCCTCCTTGAGCGTGAGGGCATTTGCACCCCCGCAAGACAGCATCGTGGCCGCCATCAAAAGACCAAGGCGCTTGCCCATGGCCGAAATGCCTGTTTTTCTCATTTAGCCCGCCCCAACTTTTCCCCAACGCCCTTTTGCGGGGCGCCACAACCAAACCTGGGCCCAAGCCAGGCCGGCCGTCGGTGGATCATCTACCAGATTACACGAAATATGTGGGTAATTATTATTTTAGGAAACGCTAAAAGTATTTTCCAGCCAGAACGTCCGCGTGATGTAGCAAAAATGGCACATAAAACCGACGTGTACGGTTAGGGAAACGTGAAGGCCGCTGCTGATGCGCCGGCCAATAGGCATCTTCCTAATGAGCAATCCCGGCCGTTAAGGGTTGCGCAAGTTCTGCCGTCTATCATCGATTGCTAATGTGGAGGGCGACATGAAACGCAAGCCGATTCTGCTCTTTCTCTTTCCCGCTCTTGTCCTTGCTATCCTGGCGGGAGCGCGTATCGCGACATTCTTGCTGGGCGCCTATCCGGCGAGCCCCACAATGTGGTGGATCTGGCTTGAACTGCGGCCGTTGTCGACGATGTTCTGGCAGCAGGTCGACTTCTATCTGGATAGCTCGATGGTTCTCGATTTCACGATCCTGGCCGCCGCCTTGATCGTCAGCTGGCTTGCCTGCCACGCCCGCAAGCGGGCTCCATTCTTTCTGGCCAACCATCTGGCGCTGCTTTTCGTGGGGCTGATGATAGCCGCCAGCAGCCAATCTCAGACGGCGAGCACCATTGCCGCCTTTACGGCACCCAGCGGGCTCCAATTCTCGCTGATGGTCGATTTCTCCTGGCAGAACAGCATGGTCCTTTTTCTAGGCACGGCCGCGTGTGTTTACTGTCACGTGGCCTTCCTCACCGAAGCGAAACAACGCGCGGAGTTGCGGGCAATGCAGCTCGTCACCCTGCAGCGGGATCTCTAGAAGACGCCATCAACGCCGGCGGCTTCAATTGATCTTGCGGTAATAGACCTTGCCGTCCGGCTGCTCTATGCGCTGGTAGTTGGAGTTTGGGGGAGGCGGCGCCGAAGCGATCCTCCTTTTGGGCGGTCGTGGCGCTTCGATGACGCTGGCCTCGCTGGCGGTTTCGCTATCGAGCGCCTCGGGCGCTTCCGCCACCGCGCTGGTAGTAACCTCGGATTGTTCCGCCGCATTCGGCGGACTGCTGCCGGCGACGGCGGGCGGGGTCTGCTCCAGCCTGGCAAGGCTGCCATTGATTTCGTTGAAGTTGCCCTGCAACTGACTGTCCAGTTTTTCGAACCGGCTCTGGAAGCCGTTGTTGACCGTATCGAGCCGCGCCGCGATCCGTTGCTCGAACGCTCCGAGCTGCTCCAGCCGCGCCTCGACGGAGCGCAGGTCGTTGATGCCCCGATAGAGATAGATGGCAGCCGCCATGTTGACCAAGGTGATCAGCAAGGCGCCGGCGGCGACGACGCCGATCGCTTTTGTGTTGCCAGGTCTGTCGACGGCGACCTGTTCGCGTTTGCCAACATCGATCGCCGGCATGCCCGGCTCGCTGATCGTCGTCATTGAACCACCACCTTGGCGCCGATCGGGACGCGCTTGAAAAGGTCGATCACATCGGTGTTGGTGAGGCGGAAGCAGCCCGATGTTCCGTCGAAGCCGACCCCTGACGGGTCATTGGTGCCGTGGATTCGGTAGAGCGTGTCGTGCCCGTCCCGAGACAAATAGAGCGCCCTGGCGCCAAGCGGATTGTAGGGGCCGGCCGGCACCATTTCCGGCAGCTCCGGTTGGCGGGCACGCATTTCCTTGGGCGGGCGCCATTGCGGCCATTCCGTCTTGGCTCCGACCTTGACGACCCCGGTCCAGCCGAAACCGTCGCGCCCGACGCTGATCTTGTAGCGAAGTGCCTGGCCCTGGCGCGTCACCAGGTAGAGCGCCTTCTCGTCCTTGCGGATGATGATCGTTCCGGGCTGTTCGGCGGTTTCGAAGGCGACTGTCTTGCGCAGGCTTGGACCCATGGCCGGCAGCGGCGGAGCGCCTGCGGACCCGGCATGGGCGCCGGCCGGCATCACAAGCGCCAGGCCCGCGATGCAGGCGGCGGCCAGCCCCGAGGCGATCCGATGCCTATCGGGCAGCGTCATCGAGCCGCTCTTTGAACATCGTCTTCAGATCCTTGTTGAAGCGCGCCCGCCCATCCACTTCCGAAGGCAGGATCGCCCGGTTCAGGGCATCGGCGAGAAGCGCGTTGTCCAGCGCCACCGACTTGATGTGCGGCGCCTTGAATATCTTCTCCAGCTCGCTGCGCGAGAAGTGGTTCCCGAACCATTTGCGCTTGTGCTTGTTGGCGACGAGCGTGATGTTGACCGCGTTGCCGCGCAGTTCGCGGATCTTGCTGTAGAGCCGCTTGCCTTGCCGCAGCGACGCGACATTGAGCTCGAACACGATGAAGATCTCGTCGCTCGTCGAAAGCACGGAATTGTGCCAGGGCGTCTCGAGATTGGGCAGGTCGATGACGATGTCGTCGAAGCGGTAGGCGACCAAGTCCAGAAGCCGGAACACGAAATCGCTGCCATGCGGCTCGAAGGGCAGTTGCGGCCGCTCGAACGCATAAAGGGTGAGGCCGGACGGGCGCGAAAGCTTGATGACGTCCATCAGCTCGACGTCGAGCCGTTCGGGCTGGCCGATGATGCCCGTCAGGTCGAACTGGTTGAACTGGTTGATATAGGCGCCGCAATTGGCGCTCTGGAAGTCGAGATCGACCAGGCAGGTCGAAGCCGCGCGCTCGGCCGATTTCGAGGCCAGGAACTCGGCCGCCGACAGCGCGAGCGTCGTGGCGCCGGCTCCGCCGCTGGCGCTGATGAAGGTGATGATGCGGCTTTTCGTTCCCTGGTTGCCGGTATCGTGGAAGGTCACCGCGTTGAGCAGCTCCTTGCCGTCGAGCGGCTTGTGCAGCCAGTCCGAGGCGTTCATGCGCACCAGCACGCGCGTCTGTTCCGACGTCAGCTCGTCGGAGACCGCGATCAGCGGCACGGACGCCCACAGCGCGCGCGCCTCGACGATGCCGGGCCTGCCAAGCAGCCCGCCGCTGCCGAGATCGAGGATGACGATGCCCGGGCGCGCATCGGCGGGCGGGCCCTTGAGAAAATCGTCCGTCTCGGAAACCCTGACGTCATAGATCGCCAGCGCATCGAGCCGCGTCGCCACCTCGCGCTTGAAATTCGCATCCGAAGAGAACAGCGCCACCTGCTTTCGCTTGGTCGGTGTAACCTTGGTATTCATCGCGTTCATGGCCAGGTGCTTTTCATGTCTTCGCCCGTAGCCGTGCTCAGCATGGAGGGCATGGTGATTTTTCCAAGGCCGAGAAACCCGGCCAGAAAGAAGAACTGGAAGGGATGTTTTTCAATGCTGACGGTGATCGTTGGTACCGGCCCGTTGGGGCGCGTCCAGTAGCCGAGCCCGGACGCCTGATACTGAATCTGGACCTCGGACTTCAGAAGGGTGGGCAGGAATGTCAGCATTCCCGGCCGGCTGCTGCTGCCGCTGAAGATGAAGTCGAAAGCGGCCTGGTTCACATTGAGGTTTTGGCATGTGGCGCCTGTTCCACAGGTGCAAGACACAGCTCCGGCAGCATTAGCCGTACAGATGTAGCTGTAAATGTTGGCCGGAACAGCCTTTCCCACATCCAGTGGGTTGCCGGGGGTTTGTGCTTCGAGCAGAAGTCCGCTGGCGATCGGAGCGGAAATCTGCGCCAGCCGGGCGCCCGCCTGCACCGCTTTGTTGCCGGCATTCCATTGGTAGAAGGCGTAGCCAAAGTCGACGAAACCAAGCAGCAGGGTCAGCAGCATGGGCATTGCAATGGCCGCCTCCACCATTGTCGCGCCGGATTGGTTTCTCCAGAACGTGCCGCGCGGCATCACCATCCCAAGACACGCTCCTGATGGAAAACATTGAGCGTAAGGTTGGCAAAGCCAAGATAGGACCAGAGGCCTAGAGTAGGATATGGATATGCCGTGCTGACCTGCACCACAATGACTGTGCCGGTGCTGCTGAGATAGAGCTCAGTACCGGTCGAATCGATCGCCTGGAGCGATTGTACTGGCTTAACGGTGACTTGAGCCACCGTCCACCCGGCAACCCTGGCGCTGCCGTTCGTAACCGCCCCGTTCACCGCGAGGTTTTTTGCCAACGTTGAACAAGTATTCCAGTCACTGCTGCAGCGCGCCATATAGCGAGCGGCATCCTCGACGCCAGCTGCGAGAAGCAGACGCGTGTTGAAGATGTTCGAGAACTCGAAGACCCCGGCCGACAGCAGCAGCACGAATGGCATGACGATCGCTATCTCGACCAAGGCGGCGCCTTGTTCATCGTGGTGGAACCGCTGGAGGAACTGCCTCAGTTTGATGAACATGGTGCTACCGGTACAATTGCGCTTCGTTGCGAAACGCCTTGTCGACAAGCGTGTTGTTGGCAAAGGCGCCATCCACGTCGACGATCTCGAGACTGATGGGTTTCTCGCCCGCGGAAGGATCGTCTGGATCCTTCGTGTTGTCCTGCTTCTGAACCGGCGTGTTAATGAACACGCTGACATAGCCGTCCGGCTTGATGGAGACGTGACCGTTTAGCTTGTCCTCGTTGGCGAGGCAGTTGACGATTGCCATGTTGAGCAGCCGGCGATCTGGATCGAGTGTCGGAGTAGGGCCCTTGTAGCAGGATGGATCGCCGCTTTCCTTGGTCGGATTCAGCGACTTGTCACCGACAAGGCTTTTGGCGATCTCGTACTTGTAGACATCATATCTTGATGCGGGAGCGCTCGTGGAGCCGGTCGGGTTGGTGGTGCTGGGGACGTTCGGATATGCCGTCCCGTGGTTGACCTGCCAGTAACTCGTCCAGAAGCTCTGCGATCCGATCGCGCCGGACATTCCCTTCGCATCGTCGTAATTGGTGCCCGGAGGCAAAGGCAACGCGGTGTTGTCCGTCACGGGATCGTACTTGCTGCAGCCGGTCTTCTGGCCCTTGCGAACGTTGGTGGCCGGCCTGTAATTGAAGTCCTTGCTGTCGTTGTTCAACGAGCCGCTGTAGAGATCGAATCGGGTGTTGAGGCCAGTGCTGACCTGGCCAAGGGTGACGCCGGTCTTCGTGGTCAGTGCGTTGCGATTGTAACAGGTTCCCGAGGTGCCGATCGCAATGGCATCTCGCAGCGAGCTGAGATTGTTGTCGATCAGGCCGAAATTGCCGGGGCCAGGATTGGAATCGACTTTCAAAATACGGAACTCTCGCCCATAGGTATCGCCCGAGGCAAAGGCTTGCTGGATCGTCTTGCTGGTCGAAAAATCCGTCGTCTCGAACGGGTTGCACATGAACAGCGGAACGGTTTCGCAGATTGACTGAACGAACCCGGCCACCGCTTGCGGCTGGATTTCCATGGTGTCCTTGCTGCCGACCAGACTTGCCGGAAAGATCGTCGCGAAGGCACCTGCACCAGCCGCAACGCCGGAAGCGTTGATCGTGACCTCAGCGAAGGAAACAGCCTTGGGATCGGTGCTTGCCCAGTTTGTGCCATCGGCATCGACGCCGTCAGCGCTCAATGCGGTTTCGTCGCTGGCGGGGATGCCGGTCAGATACTTGACGGTCATATCTGCTAAAACCAGCGGATGATCGCCTGATGTCGAAAATAGGGTGTTGTTGGAGACGAGGGTCGTCACGGCCAAATTGGCCCGGGTGATGGAATCCGATCTGCCGTCGAGTTCCGCCGCGGCGGCAAGCGCCATCGCGTCGATACCCTTCTGCAGATCGTTGTGCAGCCCGTTGAGCCGGCTCATGTCGATGGCCAGCACCGAGAAGCCGATAAGCACTGGCAGCATGATCGCCACCAGGATCATCGCTACGCCGCGTTGATCGTTCCAGAAGGCTCGAATGGTCCCCAACATGACCTTACTCTCTGCTTTCCTGCGCCAGGGCCCCCCGCTTGCCCGGCGCCCCCGCATCCCTCTGTTCAGCTCACGGTGTCACGCCCGAGCCGCCGACATTGACCGTGATCGCCGGCGGTGGTGGCGGCGGCGGCGGAAATTTGTAGCTGTGCGCGACAAGCGCGGCACGTGTGCCGTCGCCTTCGATATGTGTGTTCCTGGAGTTTGGATTGAGCGGGTCGACCGTCTGCAGCATCGAATTGTATTTTTGCGTGTCGCCGGCGGCCAGGGTCACCGAATCGTAGTGGTTGAGATAGTCGGCAGCGCAGCCCGTCAGCGCGCCGGTGCACAGAATAAGGATCAACGCGCTATTTCTTGACATAGAGCATCTTGTCCTTCGATTTGAAGTCGAGCATGTGGCCATAGGGGCCGGTGACGCCGTCGCCCGTTTCATATTTACGGATCATGTCCTTGTTCACCTCGAGCTGGCCGAGCACGAAAAACTCGGGATCGTTGGCCGGCCGCGTCTTGTCGAACGGCGTCGCCAACTGCTCGCCGGGCTTCACCGGCCGCACGATGTGCGGTGTGACGATGACCACCAGCTCGGTTTCTTCCTTCTGGTTGCTCGAATTGCGGAACAGCGTGCCGATCACCGGCACCTGGCCGAGCCACGGCACCTGGTTCTGCAGCTTGGTGGTCTTGCTGGACAGCAGGCCGCCGACCGCGAAGCTCTGGCCGTCGCGCAGTTCGACGACGGTATCCAATTTGCGGTTGGTGAAGATCGGGTCGCCGGCAGTGGTGAAGCCGGTCAGGTCGCTCACCTCCGGCGCCAGCTTCATGTGGATCTTGTCGTCGGCGAGCACGACCGGCGTGAACTGAAGATTGACGCCGAACTGCTTGTATTCGATCTGGACCAGCCCATCGGCGGTGACGCTGCGGATCGGGACCTGGCCGCCAGCATTGAAGCTCGCCGGCTCGCCGGAAAGCGTGGTCAGGTTGGGCTCGGCCAACGTGCGCACCACGCCCTTGGCCTCGAGCGCCTCGATGATCAGGTCGACCTTGATGTTGCTGTCGATGACGCGGGTGATCAGGGCCGCGAAGGGATTGCTGTTCGAAAGAAGGCCGCTGACAATATTGCCGGCTCCGGCCACCACATTGTCTTCGTCGACTGCGGCAATGCCTGTCCCGCTACGGTTCGTGCCGCTGCCGTTCGTGCTCCTGATCGACACGCCGAGGTCGCGGCCGGCATTGCGCTTGGCTTCCAGCACGCGCACTTCCAGATTGACCTGCTGGCTGTCATCCACGGTGACTGAATTGATGATGGCGTCGGGGCCATATTGCTGTGCCACTTGCATGATGGCCTCCAGCGTGGCGCCATCCTTGACATGGCCGCCAAGCCTGACCTTGCCGTTGATCGAACCGATTTCGATGCGCGACCTTGGCGCCACCTGGCGGATCGCCGCCGCCATGTCGCTGACGTCGACACCGACTTCGATCTGGATGACGCCGAGCGAGCGCTTGTCGGTGGAGAACAGATTGACCGTTGTGGTGCCGGCGCCCTTGCCGATGACATAGAGCGTACGGTCGGTCATCGGCTGCGCATCGGCGATCTTCTCGTCGCCAACGACGATGTCGCCCAGATTGGCATTCACCTGGATCGTCACTGATTGCGACATCGGCAGGAAAACACGGTGGACGCTGGGGTTCGACACGTCGATGAAACGGTCGGCCGCGTCGGCCGCCAGGCTCGACAGCAACAGCGTCGCCCAAACGGACAACGCGGCCACCACCTTCCTCATCCAAAACCCCTGCATCCCCGTCTCCCCAATCGCTGCCCGCGGCAGCGCCAAACCCATTGCCGCGCCGCTGTTATGGTTGTCGCGGCACGTCATATGTCTCGAGCTTCACACCCCGAAAAACACCAATCGTCACCTGTTTAGGCGGTTCCGGCTGCACGTATTTGACCACTTCCTTCACGACTTCCCGGACTTCCGGAGCCGACACCACGGCCGGAGCCGGCTTCACCTTGCCCAACTCGTCGAGGCGGCTTCCCACTCGCTCCACCGCCTGGGTCAACCCGGCAATCTTGTCCTCGGCATGCTTGCGCTCGGCCGCGGCCTCCGCTTCGGCGGCGGCCTTCTTGTCGAGCTCGGCTTGCCTTTTGGCAACGTCCTCCGGCGTTTCGCCGGTCAGGTCCGACAGGGTCACCCTTTCGGTCGTCTCGCCCTTGCTGGCGGCGGCCTGGCGCAGCGCCAGCGACAATTGGCCGGCGCCCGCCGCCAAAGTCAGCTTCTGCGCATCCTTGGTGCTGGCCTCCAGTGTCACGGATTTCACCACTGTCGGGCTGTCCTTGCTCTCGTCGGCCACCTGGTCGACGGCAAGCACCTTCATGCTTTGCAACAGCACGTCGACAAAACTCTTGTCGGCACCGTCGTCGCCGCGCGCAGTGCGCGTCAGGAGTATGTCGACCCGGTCGCCCGGGAACACAAAGCCGGCGACGCCGAGCACGTCGTTGACCCTGATGGAAACGGCCTTCATGCCTTCGCCGAGCACCGCCGAAAGCGTCGCGCGCTGGCCAGGGCCGGTAATCTTCGTGGCCAGAATAGGCTCGTTGGTGCCGATCGCCTGCAACGCCTGCTTGGTACCTTCGCCAGCCAGCGCTTCTTTCGTTGTCTTGAAGGCGCCGGCCGGAACCGCGCCCGCCGGCCATGCGACTTCGCGCAGCTTGTCGTCGGTCAGCATGTCGCCGAATTTCAAAGGTACGGCCGCCACAACGACCGTATCGCGCGGGACGTCATCCGTCCGCGCCATCGCATTGCGCTGGCTGGCCAGCCAGATATTGGCAAGCACCACCGCCAGGACGCCGAACACGCCGGCGAGAACAATCATGATAAGCGTATTAGCGCGCATCTTCCCACCCCACCATCGCCCGCTGGGCGAATCTCAGCCCCTTCAAAGCGCAAATTATGGGCCGAAATCGTGTGATTCCGGCCCATGAGGTTTTAGCAAGTCCCACCACCGGCAGCGCCGGTTTTGGATATGCCACTGCCGTTCAGGTTCACGCAAAGGCCGGTGAATTGACTGCCGACCCATCCGCCGATGGCAATAATCGCAACAATCGATGCCGCTGCGACGATGCCGATCAGGATTGAGTATTCCACCATGGCAGCGCCGTTCTCATCGTCGTGGAACTGCCTGGCTACGTTGATAAGCCGCTTCATGCCTATCTCTCCTTCCCTGACCGATGCCGGCCTAGCGAGCCGACTGCATCAGCAGACGCCGCCAGCACTGCCGTCGGCCTTCAGACCCTTGGTGTTCAGCTTGGCGCAGAGGCCGGTGAACTGGCTGCCAACCCATCCGCCGATGGCAATAACCGCAACAATGGAAGCTGCGGCAATGATGCCGATCAGGATTGAGTATTCGACCATAGCAGCGCCGTTTTCGTCGTCGCGGAACTGCTTGGCTACGTTGCTAAGTAGATTCATGGCTATCTCTCCTGATCAACCTGGGACGCAAGCGCCGGTGCCGGTGCCTGCAGCATCGAGACCCTTGCCGGCCAGCTTGGTGCACAGGCCGCTGAACTGGCTGCCGACCCATCCGCCGATAGCGATGACCGCAACGATCGATGCCGCGGCAATGATGCCGATCAGGATTGAGTATTCGACCATAGCAGCGCCGTTTTCATCGTCGCGGAACTGCCGGGTCATCGTCATGAGCTTCTTCATGTCAATTTCTCCCTTTGGAGGTTGAACCCGACGAGACAGAGCCAAGGATGTACCCCATACCCAGCATCCCCCGTCATCTCGATCCTAGGTCCCGAGAAATTGTCGAGTCAAACGGGATTAACGGTTCCTTAACTTTCCAATACATGAACTGGCGAGCTCAAAGCGGCTCGAAATTTCAGCAAGAGCTTGATTCGTCTAATTTTTCAAGCGCTCTTAACCATTCATTCACAATTATGTCCACCAGCTAATTGAGTAGTAGCTATTTTAGTAACATGGCATATTCCTTTATATCTAAGGGGTTATGCCAGTTGTGGAATGGGATTCCTGGGCCGCGGCACGCAGGGAACACGGAGCGCACCAAGCTTAGTGTGCGCCACCCGTGTTTGGCGAGGCGGAGACCCGAAATAAAAACGATATTTTCTGGCGCCGCTTCTTAACTATGTTGAAAGTATTGGCCGTGCGTAGGGCGCCGGAGCGCTTGTGCGGAGCTTGGTTAACGTTTAGTTTCCGCTAATATGCGTCGGAGGGGTATAAGGGATTATGCTGGGGCGATTCATCAAGGGTGGCGAGTCTCGCATCGAGCCAAGGGCTGACTCGATCGCGGTTCTTCCCGTTGCCTCGGCTCCGGCGCCGGCGACGGCGCCTGCCGCCGACCTCGGATCGGATGGCGACAATTTCTTGACGCTCAAGGTCGAGCTTCATCGCCATTTGATCGACCGGTTCAATCTGACCGCGCTTGAAACTGCCTCCAAGGATGAGATCTTGAATGAGATCCTTCCGATCGTTCGCGAATTCGTTCGAAGCAGGAACGTGCCGCTGAACGCGCGCGAACTCGACCAACTGACCAGCGAGACGGCCGACGAGATGCTCGGGCTCGGGCCGATCGAGCCGCTGCTCAAGGACGACACGATCACCGACATAATGATCAACACCCACAAGCGCGTCTTTATCGAGCGACGCGGCATCGTCGAAGAAACGGCAATCCGGTTTCGCGACGAGGCGCATCTGCTGCGGGTCATCAACAAGATCGTCTCGAACATCGGCAGGCGCGTCGATGAGTCCTCGCCAATGGTCGATGCCCGGCTGGATGATGGCTCACGCGTCAATATCGCGGTGCGACCGATTTCAGTCGACGGCCCGCTGGTCTCGATCCGCAAATTCTCCAAGAATCCCTATTCGCTCGAGCGTTTGATGGCATTCAATTCGATCCGGCCGCCGATGATCGAACTGCTGCGCATCGCCGTCCAGGCACGCAAGTCGATCCTGGTTTCCGGCGGCACCGGCAGCGGCAAGACAACCCTGCTCAATGCGCTGTCGAGCTACATCCCGTCCAGGGAACGCCTGATCACCATCGAGGATGCGGCGGAGCTGCAGCTGCAGCAGCCGCATGTCGGCCGGCTGGAGACACGCCCGCCCAATGTCGAGGGCAAGGGCGAGGTTCGCCAGCGCGAGCTGCTCAAGAACGCGCTGCGCATGCGGCCCGACCGCATCATCGTCGGAGAGGTGCGCGGCGAGGAAGCCTTCGACATGCTGCAGGCAATGAACACCGGCCATGAAGGCTCGATGACCACAATCCATGCCAACACGCCGCGCGACGCGATCTCGCGGCTGGAGCAGATGGTCGGCATGGCCGGCATGCCGATGACGCACGAGTCTATCCGGGCGCAGATCGCTTCGGCCATCGACATCATCGTGCAGACCCAACGTCTGTCGGACGGCGGCAGGCGCGTGACGTCCATATCCGAACTGACCGGCATGGAAGGCAATATCGTACAGCTCCAGGAGATCTACAGCTTCGTGCGGCGCGAGGTGACCTCGGACGGCAAGGTCATCGGGGAGTTTCGCGCCACCGGCGTTCGTCCGCGTTTTGCACCGGAGGCAGCGACGCTCGGGCATCATTTTGCCAAGGATGCCTTCAACCCGCAGGTTGCCCTCTGATGCCGACCGGCCAGGCATTGCTCTACTTTATCTATATGCTGGCGGCGGCTTCGGTCATTCTCGCCGGGGAAGCGCTGTATCTTTCCTTTGCCGGGCGCCGATCCCGGATTGGCGTGATCAACCACCGGCTGCGGCGGCTGGCGGACGAAGCGCCAGCGGAACAGACCCTGCAGGGATTGCTGCGCGAACGTGGATTGACGGAATCAGGCGACTTTCTATTCGGCATGATCCGGCTGAACAGGCTTTACACCCAGTCCGGAATCACCGGAAACCCAATGGTTTTCGCCGCTATGTTTCTCAGCGCCGGACTGGCGATTGCATTGCTGATGTCGGTCCTGTTGCATTTCTCCACCTTGGCGTCGCTCATCGCTTTTCTGGTGATCGGAGTTGGGCTGCCGCTTCTCGTTCTCCGCCGCGCCCGCAACAAGCGCATTCTGAAATTTGCAAAACAGCTCCCGGATGCGCTCGACATGATCGTCCGTTCGCTGCGCGCCGGACATCCGGCTTCGGTCGCGGTCGCGCTCGTAGCGCGCGAAATGCCTGATCCGCTCGGTACCGAATTCGGCATTGTTTCCGACGAAATCACATTTGGTCTCAGCATCGAGCAAGCAGTGCGGAAGCTGTCGCAACGCGTTGGCTTCGAAGGCCTTCACCTGCTGTCGATCTCGCTGTCGATCCAGGCCAAGACGGGCGGCAATCTTACCGGGATCCTGTCCAATCTTTCCGTGGTGCTGCGCGAAAGACAGAAACTCAGAATGAAGATCAGGGCGCTTTCGGGAGAGGGCCGCGTGTCGGCATGGATTATCTCGCTGTTTCCCATTGTCATGTTCCTGATTCTTCTGCTGCTTGCCCCGTCCTATTACGGCTCCGTCTGGGGCAATCCGCTGATCTTGCCAGTGTTCACGATTTTCGGGCTGTGGGCGCTATTGGGTGACTTCATCATGTACCGCATGGTCAACTTCGATTTCTGACGGGGGCGAAGCATAAACTTGTTTTCGATCATCCAAGATCTGAGCTTTTTGATCTCCGCTGCCGTCTTCGTGGCGGCGGTTGCGCTGTTCCTTTTCGGCGCGCTTGTGTTCCTCCCGGCGCTGCAGACGCGGACGCTGGTCGCGCAAAGCCTGAAGACGGAAGGGATTGCCGATCGCCGCTCTCTCGCTGGGCAGGAACTGCTCGCGAAGATATCCGCGCAGCGGCCGGTCGACGCCTATTTCCGGTCGATGAAGAAGGAACGGGACGAACCGAATGCGCTCGAGGCGAAGCTGTTTCGAGCCGGCTTCTATCAGACCAGCGCTCCGCTCATTTACACCTTGTCACGGCTTGCTGCTGCCTGTGCCGGTTTTCTGGCTGCCTATGCGCTCTTGTCGCGAGTTCTCCCGCCTCAAATGCCCGGTTTCATAGGCTTTGCCGGTTCAGCTCTTTTCGGGCTCGCATGCATCGTGGTGCCCAGCATCCTGCTTGATCGCTTCGAGAGTGCGCAGAAGGAAGTCTATCGCCGCGCCTTTCCCGATTTCATGGATATGATGATCACCTGCGCGGACGCGGGTATGAGCCTGGAGGCAGCGGTGGAGCGTGTCAGCAGCGAGCTGGCTGGCACCCATAAATGGCTTGGTATCCAGCTTTCGATCATGAATCTGCAGTTGCGTGCCGGAAAGCCGCTGCGCGAGGCGCTGCGCGACCTCGCCGACCGTATCGGCCTTGACGAGGCGAGGGCGCTGGCCGTCCTTTTTCGCCAGTCGGAAGAGCTCGGTACCAGCCTGACTGACGCTTTGCGCGTCTACAGCGAAGAGATGCGCAGCCAGAGAATTCTTCATGCTGAAGAACGTGCCAACTCGTTGCCCGTCAAAATGATGATTCCATTGGGGCTGTGCATCTTCCCGGTGGTGATGATGGTGATCATGTTGCCAGTGATCATCCGCATGAAGGGCATTTTCTTCTGAAACGGTATATGCTTAGATTCTAAAACAGAGTCGCAGGACTCTCGGGGGACAAAATGACAGGGCCAATGCGCCTCTCAGTCGCAGCCGCAGCCAGTCTGTTGATGATGGCGCTTGTCGGCTGCCAGACGAACGGCGCGGACACCACGGGTGGTGTCGTCCGCACCAACGAGCCGTCGAAAGGCGACGTAACGTCGTTTGGCGATGCCTTCGATGGTTTGAAGACGGTCAGCGACGTCGAATATTATGCGTCGGACCAGGCCGTAGCGGAAGCCAAGAACCAGTTTCGCGCCGAGAATTACGGCAATGCCGGCGCCCTGTTCTTCAAGGCGACGCAACTCGCCCCCAATGACGGTGGCGCCTGGATGGGATTGGCCGCCTGCACCGACCGAATTCATCGTTTCGATCTTTCCGACAGGGCTTATGGCCGAGCGTTCAAGCTAATGGGCGCGTCGCCCGAATATTATAACAATGTCGGCTATTCCTATCTGCTGCGCGGCAAGCTGCAGGACGCACGCGCAAATTTCCTCAAGGCCTATGAACTGGCGCCCAACGACCCTACGGTAGCCAACAATCTGAAGCTTCTGTCGTCCAGCGTGCAGAATATAGAACGGTAGGCAATCCCAATGCTGCTCGCCGTCGCGCTTCTGTTCAAAGCCTTCGCCATTCTGCTCCTTGCAAAGATCGCCTGGACGGATTTCAGCGTGCAGAAGATCACCAACCGCGACGTATTGTTGTTGCTCTGCTTGGGACTTGCCGCACTGCAACTGCATTCACTGCAGACCGGCTCGTGGCTGGAGATGGGCATCAGTGCGATTGGCGGCTCCATCCTGTTCGTCGCACTCTTTCCATTCTGGCTGTTACGCAAGATTGGAGCTGGCGATGTGAAGCTGTTGAGCGTCACCCCCTTTCTCATCGGGGGAAGCAACCTTGCCGTCTTTTCCGTGTTGCTGTTGGTGTTTGCGATCGCCACGGCCGCACTGGTCAAGAATCCCTTTTTGCTGCCGGCAGGACTATTTCGCCACTATGTGCAGCACATGGATCGCAAAGGCGTCGTACCCTTTGGCGTGCCCATATCGGCAGCTGCCATATGCGCGATGGTTACGCAGATATATTCGGCGCTGGTGGTCGCCACCAGTTCGGGAATTCTGAATCAGCTTAACTGAACGACGGCAGTTCGCTTCACCATGCGAAGCACGGGCCATCCAGCGGCATTCAGCGGGCACGTCAACCAAAACGCAAGCGTTGCGCTGTGAGGGCTGAGTGCGATCGTCGAATGGCTGAAATCAAATTGAGACCGGCGCCAGAACGCGAAGCATGGGAAGAAGGTTGGGCATTTGACCGCGAAGCCGAACAGATTAGTCAAAAGTTGAGACGGCATAACCGTTAACTCTTCGGAAACCATCTTCTTGTGGGCGCGCGGAAGTGATGCTTCAATGACTGCTCAGATACGGGGGATGACAATGTTGAACGAAGATTTTTTTGGCCGTATTGCCATCGTCTTTGTCATGACGATTATGGCAACGTCCAGCGCGATACCCCTGTTCGCATATTTCCGCGAGGATACCTCAGCAAGTTCGCTCGCAATCGTCACTCAAGTGACGTCAACCGTGTTTCTGCTGCTGCTGCTTGTGATGACCATCACCCGCCTTCCGCCGAAGGGAACCGCGCAGGGAATTGAACCGCGGGTGACCGCGGTAGCTGGAACATTCATGATCCTGCTCGCACTGAACCTGACCCCGGCATTGCCAAGCGAGGCGGCGCAAGTGGTGGCCCTCTGCTTGATCCTCATCGGTACGGCCAGTTCGATTTTCTGTCTTTATTGGCTGGGCCGTTCCTTCTCTCTCATGGCGACGGCTCGTCGCCTGGTTACCACTGGCCCGTACTCGGTTGTCCGGCATCCGCTTTACATCTGCGAGGCGGTATTCGTTCTCGGGATGGTCCTTTCGCACTTTTCGATGCTGATGGTGGCACTGAGCGCATTTCAATTTCTTTTGCAGTATAGGCGCGCGAGAAATGAGGAGGCTATCCTTCGGCAAACCTTCCCGGAATACGGCGACTACGCTCGGCGTGTCCCCATGCTCTTGCCGCGGTTCCTTGGCGGGGCCATACCAAACCCTGGCGGCCAATAGTCAGGGCCCACCCGGTTGATCTGGTCCTTGCAAGTACTTCGCTTCGTCGCCGCGCTGATGGTCGTCTATGTCCACGCAGCCCAGACCGCCGTTACGGCCACCGGATCCAATGGCCTGTTGCCTCACGATTTTCAGGTTGCCGGCTTCGCGGGCGTAGACATCTTCTTTGTCATATCGGGGGTGATCATTGCCAGGACGGCACCTGGTCTGACCTGGCGATCTTTCGCCTGGAGACGGTTCCGGCGCATTGTTCCGCTCTACCTGCTGATCAGCATCCCCTATGCGATCGTCGCCTACAAGACAGGCTTCGGCTGGCGGGACGCGTTGGCGACGCTCTTGCTATGGCCGGCTACCGATCAAATGACCGCGCCGGCACTGCCGGCGGCCTGGACGCTGTGCTTCGAAATGCTTTTCTACGCCGCCGCGACCATCGCTCTCATCGACCGGCGACTGCTGGTCGGACTCGTCGGTATTTTCGGCCTCGCGATGGTGTTTCGCTCGGCGGGGCCGGTCCCGCAGTTTCTTGGCAACCCGCTGATCATCGAGTTCGGCTTCGGCGTCGGTCTCGCCTACATGCCCAAGTGGAAACCGGCGGTTTGGTGCCTGCCGATCGGCGCCATGGCGATGATAGCCGCCGGCTTCATCGGGATAGCGCCGGGAGGGGGGACGATGGAGTTTCTCGCCGGCGATAACGGCTTCCAGCGCGTGCTGGTCTACGGTCTCCCGGCGGCGATGATCGTCTTCGGCACGATGCAGATCGACGCGAAACCGAGCGTCTGGACGTCTCTCGGCGATGCCTCCTATATGCTCTATCTGATCCACACTCTGCCGATAACGCTGCTTCTGATGGTGTGGACCGCTTTTCCGATTCCTCCGGACCTTGTCATCGTGATCGGCACAGCCACATCAGTTCTTTTCGCTTGGCGGATGTACATCCGGTTCGAGCTGCCGCTGCGCAAATTTCTGCGCCGGCATGATCCCCACCTGGAAACTGGCTTCCGTCCTGCGTAAAGGATCGATGGCTGCTGCCCGCAGGCAATCCCAGGCTCCCAGCAATCCTCGACAAAATCAGCTGTGTTTATTCGCGAATGGCCCTGTATCTTTATATTCGCAAGTGCTAATAAATGATGGTTCGCGGTACCGACGACCCCCCAGTACCCCCAAACACCGCGATCGTCGAGCGTCGGCGAACCAAGCCCTCCAACCCCGGTTTGCCGACGCTCATTCCGGCTTCGGCGGCAAGGATGTTTGCCATTCCAACGGCAATCGATCGCGTCCGCGGTCGCATTGCCGCAAAACCCTGAGGTGCCTGTCGCGAGACGCGATGGAATGCGATCCGAGGGCCGACAGGCTCCCGTCAGACGTACCCGCGCCAGGAGTTGCCGTGGTGATCAAGGTTGGAAGAAAACTCCTGGTGTTGGGTCTGTTGCTGGCGATAAGCGGCTGCCAGAGCGGTCACCGCGCAGGTCCGAAGCCCCACGTCAGCCACGCTGGCCGCACATGCAGCCCGAGCGGCTTCGGGCAGATGGCGCATTGCTTCTAGAAGCAATTCCAGGAAAAGTGTGAAGCGGTTTTCCCGGGAAAAGCGCGTAGCGCTTTCCCTTGGGAATTGCGTCAAAACAAAGAGTTGGAACCTCGTCAGGAAAAGCGCGTAGCGTCTGTCATGCCACGCGACGGTAGCTGTAGCGATCCCGGATGAATTCGTTGAAGAAGCGGCCTTTCGAGGAAGCCTTCCTGAACGCGGCATAGGTCGCCGGGGCAACGTCCAGATAGTCATACCGATTGCCGCTCGGCACGAACCAGACGGAGAGGGTCCTGGTGGCGGGATCGTATTGTGTGTTCCGGATCGCGGTCGACGGCATATCGGCACCTGACTGCCCAGCCGGATTAACCCGCCAGGCCTGGTCCGGTTCCGTGCCGCGCCATGGCCTCCACGGCGCTCATGCCGTCGCCAATGGTCATCAGGCTGGCATCCGGATGCTGGTGGATTGGGTGCGCGAAGGCCCGAGTGCGGCGGCGTTCTGGACCAGCGCGCGCATGTAGCCCAACGCAAATGCCTTTCCGGCATGCCAGGGCGCATCGCAGGACATTTCCGGCGTATGGTCGGGGATCATCACGCCGTCATAGTTTTCATCGCGCAGGATGCGCACGATCTCGGCCATGTCGATGTCGCCATCGTCGACGAAGGTCTCGTGATATCTGGGCACCTTGCCGCGCACGTTGCGGAAGTGGATGTAGCCGATGCGTTTGGTCCGGGCGAAGCGCCGGACATGTCCGTAGATCTCGTCCGAGACCGGCATTTCCTGCAGCGAGCCGAGGCAGAGTTCCAGCCCGTTCGATGGCGAGTCGACGATGCCCATCAGCCGGTCGTATTTCTGCGGCCGGTTGACCAGCCGCGCGGCACCACGCAGCGCCTCTGCCGGCGGATCGTCAGGGTGCGCCGCCAGCATCACGCCGGCCTCCTCGGCCACAGGAACGAGTTCCTGCAGGAAGCCGCCGAGCCGCTGCCAGAGTTCCTCGCTGCTGACCGACACCGGTTCGGCACTCGGCCGGCCGGCACGGTAGCGCATGTTCCAGACAACACCGTCAGGCAGCGGCAGGTCGGGGTCGATGGCGGCGAGATCGAGCCCCACCGACATCGCCTCGCCGCGCGCGAACGGCCCGCGCGACCAGCCCCAGACCCCGGCGATCGAAAAGTTATAGCCGATGCAGGGAATGCCGGCACGCCCGGCATCGCGGACAAGCCGCTTCAAGCCTTCGATCTGCCTGGCCCTGTCGGGACCGCCGAGCAGCACGTCGGACCAGAAGCGCGGCGAGAAATTCTCGATCGCGGCGATTTCCAGACCATTGTCGCGCACGGTCTTCACCAGGCCGGCGAAATCCTCGTAGTTCCAAAGTTCGTCGGTGGAGCAGTCGCCCCAGCCTTCCTTCTCGCTGCCGGCGGACAGCGAAGGATCGCGGCCGCGAAAATAGTTGGTGAGGTGGGCGACGATATGAGTGGCGCCCGCCTGACGGGCGAAGCGGAAATTGTCAGGGGTGAGCGACTCCCGGTAAAGGCCAAGACCGATCTTCATGGTCTATTTCACGCCGATGCCGGCGGTCAGGCCGCCGTCTATTTTGTAGTCCGCGCCGGTGCAGAAGCCGGCTTTCGCCGAACACAGGAAGGCGATGAGTTCCGCCACCTCCTCCGGTTCGCCGATACGGCCAAGCGGATGCGCCGCCCCGAAGCGCCTGTAGGCCTCTTCGACATCGGCGTCGCTGCCGCCTTCGCCACGTGCGGCCTTCTCGAGGATCGGCGTGCGGATCGAGCCCGGGCTGACGGAATTGACCCGGATGCCGGATGCCGCGTAATCGAGCGCCAGCGAGCGCGTCAGCGTATGGATGGCGCCCTTGGTCGTGGCATAGGCGGCAACGTTCTGCTGGCAGGCGAGGCCCTGCACCGAGGCGACGTTGACGATGGCGCCGCCGCCGCGCTTGATCATCTCCGGAATGCCGAAATGCGCGGTCAGGTAGATCGATCCGACATTGACGGTCATTGCTCTGTTCCACGTTTCCCAGTCGGTCGTCGTCGCGGTTCCATAAGGGTGGACCGCCGCGGAATTGACGATGATGTCGATGCCGCCGAACCGCTCGACGCCGGCCGCGACCGCGTCGCGAACCTGGTCGGAAACCGAGACATCCACTGTCTGCACCAGCGCCTTGGCTCCGGCCTTGACGAGGCCTTCCTGCATGGCGGCATTGGCCGCCCGGTCGATGCCGCAGCCTATGATGGCGGCACCGCCCTGCGCCAGCCGCCTTGCGGTGGCGAGTGCTATTCCGGTCGTGCCGGTGATCAGCGCGACCTTGTTCTCAAAATCAGACATGGTGCAAATCCTTGGAAGAAGGCAAATCCCTGGAAGAAATCGGGGTCCGTACGTTTTCGAGGTCGTCGGGAACGAAGCGCAAGCCGAAATCGAGATGCCGGCTCATCAGATAGCTGTAGGCGATACGGTCTCGCGCGCGCAGCGCCGCGATGATCTCGCCATGGGCACGGCGTGTTTCGCTGAGGATCGGCCGGATCGATTTGCCGACGGTCATGATGTGCAGGATGACCGGCGACAGGAACTGATAGGTCTGCACCAGCATGCGGTTGCCGGCGAGCTTCACCAGCGCGAGGTGGAAATCGAAATCGCGCTGCGCGGCCTCCTGCACATCCTTGCTGGCCTCTATCAGGCCGTTGACCTCGTCAAGGGCATCGATTTCGGTGGCGCTGGCGTTGAGAATGACGTGGTCGCCGATGCTCACTTCGATGATGCGGCGAAAGCCCTGGATGTCGTGAAAGGAGGTCTTGGAAATGTCCATCTGGGCGGCGAAGAAATTCTGGATCGCGACATTCTGGCGGTCGGCCAGCACCGCGCCGACACGCGGCTTGGGATCGATCAGGCCATAGGTCCGGATCGTGCGCAGCGCCTCGCGTATCGTGTTGCGGCTGGCGCCGAACAGTTCGCAAAGTTCCCGCTCGGTGGGCAGCACGTCGCCGACGGACATCGAGCGATTGCGGATGAGATCGAGGATCTGCCGTACGGTCTGGTCGACGGCCGAACTGCTGACCCCAGCGTCGTCTGTCGGTCCGGCCAGGTCGGAATCACCTTGTTCCACGCGAATACCTCGTGCCATTTGTTGGACCAAGGCTACGGCGAACACGATGGGAAATCAACTGGAAGCGAGATGAAATGGCCAAAGGCGGTCTGTGGGAGCCATAGTTCTGGCTTGTTGACAGCCTTGTGGTCCAACAATATGGTTGCCGAAAATATCAAGGAGGCTTCATGGAACAGTGTTGGCGCTGGTATGGTCCGGATGATCCGGTGACGCTTGAGCATGTCAAGCAGGCTGGAGCGACCGGCGTGGTTTCGGCGCTTCATCACATCTATGACGGCAGGGCCTGGTCTGAGCCCGAAGTGCTCGAGCGCAAGCGGATCATCGAGGCCGCGGGCCTGACATGGTCGGTCGTCGAAAGCATCCCGGTCCACAATTCCTTCAAGATCGGCGCGCCGGAACGCCAGCGCTATGCCGGCTACTATCGCGACTCGATCCGATCGCTTGCCAAGGCCGGCATCGCGACGATCTGCTACAATTTCATGCCCGTGGTCGACTGGACCCGCACGGATCTGGCCTATCGGCTGCCGACGACGGGCTATGCCCTGCGTTTCGATGCGATCGATTTCGCGGCCTATGACCTGTTCGTGCTGAAGCGCAGAAATGCCGAGGCAAGCTATACGCCGGCTCGTATCGCGGCGGCCGAGACGCGGCTGAAGGAATTGACGCCTGAGAAGATCGATCAGGTCGAGCGCAACCTCATCGCCGGCCTGCCGGCGACCGAGCGCAGCTACAACCGCGACAGCTTTCGCGAGGCGCTGGCGGAATATGATGCGATCGGCCCGAAGGAACTGCGCGAAAACCTTGCCTGGTTCCTGCGCGAGATCATTCCGGTGGCTGAAGAGGAAGGGGTGCGCATGTGCATCCATCCCGACGACCCGCCGTTCTCGCTCTACGGCCTGCCGCGCATCGTTTCGACCGCCGAGGATGCGCGTTTCATCCTCAAAACCGTCGACAGCCCGGCCAATGGCCTGACGTTCTGCACCGGCTCCTACGGCACGCGCGCCGACAACGACATCGTCGCCATGGTCAAGGAATTCGCCGACCGCATCCACTTCGTCCATCTGCGCAACATCACCATCGAGGAGGATGGCTCCTTCTATGAGGCCGAGCATCTCGAGGGCGGCACCGACATGGCGCATGTCATCCTCGCTCTGATGCAGGAAGAGACGCGCCGCCGCGGGGAAGGCCGCGCCGACTGGCGGATCCCGATGCGTCCCGATCACGGTCATCTGCTTGCCGACGACATAGGCAAGAAGAAGATCAACCCCGGCTACTCGCTGATCGGCCGGCTGAAAGGGCTCGCCGAACTGCGCGGCATCATGCGCGCCGTGGAGCGGTTCGGGCTGGCATGAGGATGGTCAGCCGGCGATAGGTTCGCCGTTTGCATATGTAAAAACTATTTGTCTGGGTGAAAATACCTGCTACTACGGCGGGCCGGACACGCATGTCCGGTTCCAGGGAGGAATTGCCTGAAATGACAAGACTGCGCGGTCTTGCGTGGGATCATCGACGTTGCTGGGGTCCGCTCGACGCCAGTGTGGGGCCGTATTGCGCTGGCAATCCGGGCCTGGAAATCGAGTGGGACCGCCGCAGCCTGTATGAATTCGGCGAGGGTGCGCTCGGCCCGGTGCTTGCCACTTACGATCTGGTCGTATTCGACCATCCCTTCATCGGCGACATCGCGCAGGACGAGTTGATGGTGCCGTTCGACGCCTATCTGTCGGCGGAGCAAATCCGGTTCTTCGAACGCGATTCCGTCGGTGCCTCCTGGCAATCCTACGAAAAGAACGGACGCCAGTGGGCGCTGCCCATCGATGCCGCCTGCCAGGTCGCTTCCTATCGCCCGGATCTCCTGGAGCGCTACGGGCCGGTGCCGCGCACGCATGAGGACGTGGTCGAGCTTGGCCGGCAGGCGCGCAAGGATGGCAAGTGGCTGGGGCTGCCCTCGGTGCCGACGGATGCCATGTGCATGCTCCTGACGCTTGGCCATCCACGGGAGGATGCAGAGCACTTCATCGCCAGGGACACGGTCGAACAAGCCATCGGGCAACTGCGCGAGCTTGCGGCGCTGTCGCATCCGAACTCATCGAAATGGAACCCGATCCGCTGCTACGACCACATGATCGCGCATGATGACGTGGTCTATGTGCCGTTCGCCTTCGGTTATGTGAACTACGCCGCGAAGACCAACAGGCCGTATCTGCGCTTTGCCGACGTCGCGACCCCGAATGCGGCCGGCGCCTTGCTCGGCGGCGCCGGCATCGGCGTCAGCGCCCAGTCGAAACACAAGCAGGAAGCGATCGACTACGCGCTGTTCCTGTGCTCGCCCGAATATCAGCGGGGCGATTATGTCAGATCGGGCGGCCAGCCGGGATCGCTGGCGGCCTGGAAGGATGTCGAGGTCAACCATCTCTCCGGCAATTTCTTCAGCTCGACGCTTGCGACGATCGCCTCGTCCTATCTGCGCCCGACGCATCCGGGCTTCATCGCCTTCTTCCGCCAATGCGCGCCGCATGCGGCTGCCGCCATCGCCGGCGACATGACTGCGGCCGAACTCGCCGACCATCTGAACCGCCTCTACCGCGAAACCAGGCAGGGCCAGCCGCAACGGAGCGTTGCGTGATGGCCAGTGTCGCCGAGACACCAGACGAAGCCGAAGGCGGCCGCAACGGCTACCGCGTGCCGGCTGTGGAGAAGGCGCTCGACGTCCTGGAGTTCATGGCCTCCAGCGCCGAGACGTTGACCCAGACCGAGATCGCGGCCGCCCTCGGCCGCTCCATCCACGAAATCTACCGCATCCTGCTTCTGCTGGAGAAGCGCGGCTACATCTTCCGCACGCAGTCCGATCGCTTCCGGCTGTCGCTGAAACTGTTCGAACTGGCCCACATGCATCCACCGGTAAACCGGCTGGTCGAATGCGCGCTGCCTGTGATGCGCGAACTGACCGCCAATGCCGATCAGAGCTGCCATCTCGTGGTGCGCGAGGGACGGAGCGCGCTGGTGGTGCTGCAGATCGATTCGCCGCTGCCGATGCGTTATTCGGTTGCACTCGGGTCGCATTTCCCGATCCTCGAAACCAGTTCGGGTGCCGTGCTGCTTGCCCATTCGAACCGTGCCGAGCGCGAGCGCATCATCGAGCGCATCGTGGCCGCCGGTGAAGGGCAGGGCACACGGGCCGAGATCGAGGCTCGGCTGAACGAGGTGGCAAGGCTCGGCTACGAAATGCGCGCTTCGCTCGCGGTCGAAGCCTGCACCAACATCTCCATGCCGGTGCGCGATCATACCGGCGCGGTCATCGCCGCGCTCACCGTCCCGCTGCTGCCGCAGAAGGCGGCGCGGTTCGACCAGCAAACCGTCTTCGAGCGTACCCGGGCCGCCGCCGAGAAGATATCGGCGGCACTTGGCTGGGGCGAATCCACCCCTTCGTTACGTGCCGACCCGGAACGGCGGGATTACCCGTTCAGCGACTAACAAAAGCGATAAAACCTGGGAGAAGAAAATGCACCGGTCCAAATCAATCCTGTTCGCATCCGCGGCCCTGCTGGCCCTGGGCGCCGCGGCGGCGCATGCCGAGAACATGCCCAAGCGCATCGGCTATGTCACCAACTACGCCACCCATGAGTGGTATCAGAACGTCATCAAGGGCATGAAGGCGCACGGCAAGGAACTCGGAATCGAGGTCGAGGTCCAGGACGCCAATCTCGACATATCCAAGCAGGTCGCCGCGGCCGAGGATTTTATCGCTAAGGGCGTCGACGTGCTGATCATCACCCCGGTGAATGAAGAAGGCGTGGTGCCGCTGCTGCGTCAGGCCAAGGCCGCCAACATCCCCGTGGTGCTCGAAGGCAACCCCGTCAAGGGCATGACCACCATGGTCGCCATCTGCGACTACGACACCGGCTATATGTCCGGCGTGGAAGCCGGCAAATACGCCAAGGACAAGCTCGGCGGTGTCGCCAAGGTGATGAATGTCGGCCTTCCCCTGCTGTCCGCCACGGTGCTGCGCTCGCACGGCTTCATGGACGGGCTGAAGACCATCATCCCCGACGCGGTCATGGTCCACGACCTAGATGGCGGTGGCAATCCGGACCGCGCGCTCGAAGTGTCTTCGGCGGCGCTCGCCAAGAATGCCGACATCAACATCATCTATGGCATCAACGATTCGTCCTCGCTGGGTGGCCTGCAGGCCTGGAAGGCGGCCGGCAAGTCGCAGGATGGCTTGCTGACCGTCGGCACCGGTGGCGAGGGCCTTGCCTTCATCAACGCCATGCAGAACGAGCCGTCCTACCGCATCGAGGCAGCGATGTTCCCTGAAAAGGAAGGCTTCACCGCCATCGACGCCGCGGTCAAGCTCTTCAACAACGAGGAAGTGCCGGAGCACATCGTCAGCCCAACCGCGCCGATGAACGGCGAGGACTGGAAGAAATACTACGACTATGACGGCACCACCCGCACCATCAAATGGGATGCCGTCAACGCGCTGCAGCCGCCGGCAAAATGCATGAAGACCTCGGCTGACCTGAAAAAGTAAGGCCGCCGACAGCGCCCTTCCCGCATCGCGGGAAGGGCAGGTTGGTAAACGGCCGGGAATGGACTGACATGAGCGAGCTTACACACGCCTCCGCGCCGAAGCGCTTCATGGGCGGCCAGCTGCTGGGCAGCAGCCAGCTTGTGCTGGGCGTCATCCTGGCGGTGCTGTGCATCGCCATCTCGATCGCGGCGCCGCAATTCTATTCGGAGGCCAACATCATCGCCATCCTGCGCCAATGCGCGCTGGTGCTGATCGTCGCCTCGGGCATGACCATGCTCATCATCACCGCCGAGGTCGATCTCTCGGTCGGTGCTTCGCTCGCCTTCGTCGGCTGCATCGGCATGGCGGTGCTGAATTCAACCCGCAGCCTCACACTCGGCATGTTGGCAGCGCTCGCCTTTGCCGGTGGCGTCGGCCTGTTCAACGGCCTGGTCGTTACCCGGCTGAGGGTCAACTCGCTGATCGCCACCATCGGCACGATGATGATGCTGCAGGGTGGCGTCTATCTGTTCACCCGCGAGGCGGTGCAGAACCACAATCAGCTCGCAAGCTTCACCGATCTTGGCGCCGGCTACGTCGGCGCGGCGCCGGTTCCCGTCATCCTGGCGGCGCTGATCTTCGTCGTCGTCTATGTGACGCTGCGCTTCACCACGCTCGGCCGCTACCTCTATGCGGTCGGCGCCAATGAAAAGGCGGTGCGCCTGTCCGGCCTGCGCGCGGAGCGCCTCAAGCTGTTCGCCTTCGTTGTCACCGGGCTCTGCGTCGGCATTGCCGGCATGATCCTGTCGTCGCTGATGAATGCCGGCCAGCCGACCGCCGGCCGTGGTTTCGAACTGACCGTCATCGCCGCCGTCATTCTCGGTGGCACCAGCCTGCTCGGCGGCCGTGGATCGCTGTTCGGCACTCTGCTCGGCGTGCTGGTGCTGAAGGTGATCGACAATGGCATCATCATCCTCGGCTGGAACCAGGACCTGCAGATGGTGGTGCCGGGTGTCGTCATCATCCTCGCCACCTATCTCGATATCATCCGGAACAGAGCCAATGTCCGTTGATTTCCTGCATCCCGGCGAAGCCGCGGCCATCGACACCAACGTGCCGGCGCTGGAATTGCGCGGCATCGACAAGCGCTTCCCTGGCGTCGTGGCGCTGGACACTGTCGACTTCACGCTGGAGCCCGGCAGGATCCATGCCTTGATGGGCGAGAACGGCGCCGGCAAGTCGACGCTGATCAAGATCATGGCCGGCGTCTACGGCAAGGATGCCGGCACCATCCGCATGCGCGGACGCGAGGTCGACATCAAGTCGCCGCGCGACAGCCTGAAGGAAGGCATCAAGGTCGTCTTCCAGGAGATCGCGCTGATCTCCGAATTCACCGTCGCCGAGAACATCTTCCTCGAAGGCTATCCGACCGGCAAGATGGGCTCGATCGACTGGAAGAAGATCCGCGCCGATTCGGCGGCCCTGTTCAACCGCATCGGCTTCAATGTCGACCCAGCCGCGCGCACCGGATCGCTGCCGGTCAGCCAGCAGCAGATGGTCGAGATTGCCCGCGCGCTCGCTCATGAAGCCCGCGTCGTGGTCATGGACGAGCCGACCTCCTCGCTGACGCCAAATGAAGTCTCGCTGCTGTTCACCGTCATCCGCCGGCTGGCCGCCCTCGGCATCGCGGTGGTCTATGTCAGCCACAAGCTCGACGAGGTGTTCGAGATCGCCGACACGGTGACGGTACTGCGCGATGGCAAACACATCTCGACCAGGCCGATCGGCGAGCACACCAATGACACGCTGATCCAGGACATGATCGGCCGGCGCATCGACAATCTGTTTCCCCGCCAGCGCGGCGCGGCGGGCAGCAAGATTGCCCTGTCCGTGGAAGGACTGAGCACCGCCAAGAAGCTGCATGACATATCTTTCGAGGCCCGCGCCGGCGAGGTTCTCGGCTTCTTCGGATTGATGGGCGCCGGACGCACCGAGCTCGCCAAGGCGATCGTCGGTTACGACCCGATCACATCGGGGACGATCATAATTGATGGCGGTCGCCTCGCGCCGCACGACACGCGTACCGGCGTCAGGCTCGGCATCGGCCTGCTCACCGAGGATCGCAAGAGCGAAGGGCTGATGGCCGAACTGCCTGTCTACCAGAATGCCAGCCTGGCTTCGCTTGGCGCCTTCGCCCGCCTGGGGTTCGTCGACAAGGCCAGGGAGCACCAGGCGGTGCAGGATTATGTCGATCGCTTCCGTATCAAGACCCCCAGCCTGTTCCAGCAGGTGAAGAACCTGTCGGGCGGCAATCAGCAGAAGGTGCTGATCTCGCGCTGGCTGATGCGAGGCTTGAAGGTGATCGTCGTCGACGAGCCGACACGCGGCATCGATGTCGGTGCCAAGTCGGAAATCTTCGCGCTCATCGACCGGCTCGCCGGCGAAGGTTTGGCGGTGGTCATGATGACGTCCGAGATGCCGGAACTGCTCGGTCTCGCCGACCGGATCGCGGTGATGTGCGAAGGCCGCCTCACCGTGATCATGTCGCGCGAAGAGGCCACGCAGGAAAAGATCCTCAATGCAGCGATCGGGTGAGACCATGATGGCTCGCGGCCTACCCCGTGGTCCGTACTTGAAAGGGAGCAAGCGATGAGCCTTGCAAGCACGGCTTCCGCAAAAACCCAGCCTTCGATGCTGGCGCGGCTCTTTGCCCGGCAGGAACTGGCGTTGCTGGTCTGCTTCATCCTGGTGTTGGCGTTCTTTTCTTTCACGGTCGAGAATTTCTTTTCCGTGCGCAACCTGACCAACGTGCTCGGCCAGGCGTCGTTGCCGTTGATCGCCGGCATCGGCTGTGCCGTCGTCTTCATTTCCGGCGAGGTCGACATTTCGATCGGCTCGCTGCTCGCGACCATCGCGCTGCCGCTGATCATCATCATGAACGACACCAACTCGCTGTTGCTTGGCGTCGGTGGCGCACTGTTGTTCGGGCTGATCATCGGCGTGGTGAACGGCTATCTCACCGCCTATGCCGGCATCAACTCGCTGATCGTGACGCTGGGCACGATGTTCATCATGCGGGGCGGCGTCTATCTCTACACCGGCCAGCGCGCGATCCCGGACGATGCCAGTCTCGACAGCTTCATTGCGCTGTCGGATGGCCGCCTGTTCAACATCATCCCCTATTCGGCTGTCATCGCCATCGTCCTGCTCGCCGCCTTCGCCTACATGATGCAGCACCGGCCGTTCGGACGGCAGATCTATGCCGTCGGCGGCAACCAGGAAGTGGCGAGGCTGGCGGGCTATGACGTGCGGCGCGTCAAGTTCATCTGCTTCATCATCAGCGCGCTGCTGGCGACGGTCGCCGGCATCATCCTGGCCGCGCGCGTCGGTTCGGCGCAGCATACGGCAGGGCTGAATTTCGAATTCCAGGTGGTTGCCGCGACGGTGCTCGGCGGCGTCAGCCTTGCCGGCGGCATCGGCAGCCTGACCGGCATGGCGCTCGGCGTGCTGATCCTGCAGTTCCTGTCCAATGGCCTGCGCGGACTTGGCCTGCCGACCGAATGGCAACTGGTCATCACCGGCATGATCATCATTGCCGCCGTCGCCTTCGACGAGGCGAAACGCCGGCGCGCGAACGGAGGCTGACATGGCTCGTCTTGAGGGGAAAACCGCAATCATCACCGGTGCTGCCGACGGCATCGGCCATGCGATCGCGCAGGCGATGGCGCGCGAAGGCGCGCATGTCTTCCTGGGCGATATCGCCGACAGTGCGGGCGAGGATTTCGCGGCCGCCCTTCGCGCGGTCGGCCACCGTGCCGACTATATCCATTGCGACGTCTCGCAGGAAGCTGACATCGCCGGCCTCATCGATAGTGCCATCGACAAGACCGGGCACCTCGACATCCTGGTCAACAATGCCGCCATCGCCATTGGCGGCATGCCGGTACACGAGATGACCGACGAGCAGTGGCACCGGCTGATATCGGTCAACCTGACCAGCGTGTTTCGCGGCTGCAAATACGCGCTGCCGCACATGATCGCGCAAAAGTCGGGCTCGATCATCAACATGGCCTCGGCACAGGGCCATATCGGCCTCGATGGCTGGACCGCCTATGCCGGCGCCAAGGGCGCGGTCATGGCGATGACGCGGCAGATGGCGGTCGAGTTCGGGCCGATGAACGTCCGCGTCAATTCGATCTCGCCGGGCACCATCAACACGCCGATGAACGACAGGCTGATCAAGGAGATCGGCGGCAATCTGGCGAAAGCCTGGGTCAAGATGCATCCGCTCGGCCGCATCGGCGAGCCTTCCGAAGTGGCGGAGGCCGCCGTCTATCTGGCGTCGGACGCCGCTGGCTTCACCACCGGCACCGACCTGCGTGTCGACGGCGGGCTGACCGCTGCCCCGCGTTACGTTCCCGAACTGCTTTGAAACTTTGAAACGAGATCTGAAATGAACAAGGCCCTCGAAGGCGTCCGCATCCTCGATTTCAGCCATCTGCTGCAAGGACCGTTCGCCACGCAGCTGCTCGGCGACATGGGCGCCGATGTCATCAAGATCGAGCGTGCCGGCGCCGGCGACATGTTCCGCGGCATGACCTTCTTCGCCAAATGGGTGGGCGGCTCGGAGAGCCCGAATTTCCTCGCCTGGAACCGCAACAAGCGTTCGATCGCGCTCAATCTGAAGAGCCGCAAGGTGCATGCCATCCTCATGGAGATGGCCAGGAGCGCCGACGTCGTGGTGCAGAATTTCCGCCCCGGCGTGCTGGCCAAGCTCGGCTATGGCTACGACGACTTCAAGGCCGTCAATCCGCGCATCATCTACTGCTCGGGTTCGGGGTATGGCGAGGAGGGTCCCTATGTCGAGCGCCCCGGCCAGGACATGCTGATCCAGGGGCTCGCCGGGCTGATTGCCAACACCGGCCGCGGCGACCAGGCGCCGGTTCCCGCCGGCGCCGGCCTTGCCGACCAGATCGGCGCCATGAACATGGTCTACGGCATCCTGTCGGCGCTCTACTATCGCGAGAAGACCGGCAAGGGCCAGAAGATCGAGGTCAACCTGCTGGCCGGCCTGCTGGCACATCTCAACCAGGAATATGTCGCGGTGCTCAACCTCGGCGAGGATTTCGTGCGGCCGAAATCCGGCATCGGCCATCCCGGCATGCAAGCGCCGTTCGGCATCTACGAGACAAAGGATGGCGGCTATGTGTCGATCGCCATGAGCCCGTTCAAGACGCTGTACGAGGTGCTGGAGGCGCCGCAGCTTGCCGTCTACGACGACCTGAAAACCTTGTTCGACAAGCGCGACGAAGTGTTCGACAAGGTCAATGCCGAGACCAAGAAGTTCGGCACGCAGGATCTGCTGGCACGCCTGCTCTCGGTCGACATCTGGTGCGCCGAGGTGAAGGACATCCGCCGCGCGGCCGAGGATCCGCAGGTCACGCATATGGGCATGATCACCAGCTACGATCATCCACGTGGTGGCAAGGTGCGGGTGGTGGCTCCGGCGGTCAAGATGAGCGAGACGCCGGCGACCATCGACCGCCCGGCGCCGCTGGTCGGCCAGCATGGCCGTGAGATCCTGGCCGAGTTCGGCCTGTCGAAGGACGAGATCGCCGCTCTCGAAGCGTCCGGCGACATGACCGTGGATGCAGCCTGACGATGCGCGCCTACCAGACACTCACGGTCGAAATGTCGGGTCGCGTCGCGATCGTCACCTTTCGGCGCGCCGATCAGCTCAACGCCATGAACAGGCTGATGCAAGGTGAGATCACCGAGGCCTTCGAGGCGCTGTCTCAAGATGCGAGTGTCGGCGCGATCGTGGTGACCGGCGAGGGGCGCGGCTTCATGGCCGGCGCCGACATCAAGGAATATGCCGCGCAGACGGGCCCTGAATTCGACCTGTTCCAGACTGCCGGCACGCGCATGTACGCGACCATCGAAAACAACCGCAAGCCGGTGATCGCGGCGGTGAACGGTTTCGCCTTGGGCGGCGGCATGGAGCTGGTGCTGTGCTGCGACATCGTCATCGCCAACCAGTTCGCCAAACTCGGCCTGCCGGAGATCAAGCTCGGGCTGATCCCCGGCGGTGGCGGCACGCAACGCAGCGTCGCCAGGCTCGGCCGCAACCGCGCCAATCTTCTGCTGATGACCGGCGTCATCGTGCCGGCCTCCGAATTCGTCGCCGCCGGCCTGGTCAACGAGATCGTCGATGTCGACCGGCTGATGCCGCGCGCATTGGAACTGGCCGAGATGATCGCCGCCGAGCCGGCAGCTGCGATCGAAGGCCTGAAGAAGCTGACGGCGCATGCCGTGTCGGGCGATCTGGCCGACGGTCTCGCCATGGAGCGCGACATATTGGGAGACCTCTACCGCAGCGAGATCGGCCAGCGGCGGGTTAGGGAGTTCGCCGAGCGGAGCACGACAAAGGCGAAGAAGGCCGGACAGTGAAGACCAACGACGCCTATCGCGGGTTGGGCTGGGCGCGTGGTGCGCTGACCGTCCAGCGGCTCGGCGCGATGCTGGCGCCGGTGACCTTCGTCCTGGACAATGGCCGGCAGGTCTCGCCGATGCACATCGCACCCTGGTCGGACGAGCCGGAGGTGGAAGCGCTGCCGGGCATTCTGCGCAAATTGCGCGGCGAATGGCCTTGCGTGCCCTTCGGTTACTCGGTGCCCGCCGACGGATGGCCGGAGGACTGGGCAGGCGTGATGGGGCCGCCGGAGCGCGACGAAGAAGTCCATGGCCACAGCTCCAACCATGACTGGACATGGCGCGACAGCGACGGCGCATCCTTGTCGCTGGGACTAGCGTATCCCGAGCGAAGTCCGGTCGAGCGCGTTGAGCGGACGATCACACCCGATCCGTCGGCGCCGGCCATCGACATTGAATTCAAGGTCGTCGTTCGCCGTGCCTGCCGCTTGCCGATCGGTCTTCATCCAGTGTTCCGACTGCCGTTCGAGACAGGTGCCGCCACGCTGGAACTCGGCGGCTTCGATGAAGGCCGCACCTATCCACACGATGTCGAGCCCGGCGCCGCGCTGTTCGCCCGGAACAGATCCTTCACTGAGCTGGCCAGCGTACCGGCGCGAGCCGGCGGCACGACTGATGCCTCGCGACTCCCGCTGGCCGCCGATACCGAAGAACTGCTGCAGATCGAGGGTCTCGACGGCACGGTGGCGCTTGCCAACCATGAGGACGGCTACCGGGTAAAACTCTCCTGGCAGAAAGAGCATTTCCCAAGCCTTCTGCTCTGGTATTCCAACCGCGGCCGCAAGGCTGCACCCTGGAATGGGCGTCATGTCGCCATCGGCATCGAGCCGATCTGCTCGCCCTTCGGGCTCGGTCCGGCAACCGCGCTGGCCGACAATCCAATTGCGCAATCCGGCATTGCGACGGCGCTGGAATTCTCGCCCGAAAAGCCTTTCGTGACCCGCTACCGCATCGAGGCATCCGCGCTGTGACGAACCGTGCCGCAAAGTCGCTGGTCAAGCCGAACCGGCCGCGCTTCACCGATATCGAGGGGCTGGTCGCGATGGTCGGCCAGGGCGATGCCCTCGGTGTCGGCGGCCACCATTTCGCTCGGCTGCCGATCGCCTTGCTGCGTGCGATAGTCAGCTCAGGCGTCAAGGAGTTGCGCTACGTCTGCTGGGCCGGCGGCTTGCCGCTTGAGTTGCTGCTGGAAGCCGGTGCGGTGGCGCGGATCGATCTCTGCTTTTCCAGCCTCGACATTTTCGGCCTGCCGCCGAGGTTTCGCGCCGCGGCCGAGAGCGGCGCGATAGCGGTCCGCGATTGGACGGCGCTGGCCATGATCCAGGCGCTGCGGGCCGCGCAGCAGAATCTGCCATCGATGCCGTTCCAGCTTCCCGCCGGCTCGGACATGCTCGCGCGGATACCGGGCGCAAGCGCCGCACCAGATCCGATCGCCGGTACCGCTACGGGATTCATCCCGCCATTGCGGCTCGATACCTTCATTGTCCACGCGCAGCGCGCGGATGAAAGCGGCAATGTGCAGATCATCGGGCCGCGCGCACTGGACTTCGCCATGGCGGGCGCGGCGCGCAAGGTGCTGGTCACCGTCGAGGAAATCGTCCCGGTCGGGGCGCTGCGGAAGGACGGGCGCCAGAGCATCCTGACCCGCAACCAGGTGTCGGCCATAGCCCTGGCGCCGGGCGGTGCCTGGCCGGCCTCCTGCCTGCCGCTTTACGCCACCGATTATCAGGCATTGTCTGAGGCATTCGCGGCCAGGGAAAGGCCCCCGGCGGACAATCTGCGCCTGCCGTCCGAAGGTGTGCCGGCATGGCTTCGAGAGGCTGCGAAGGTCCGCCCTGAGACGGTCCTTGCCATGCCAGCGCTCGGGCGGAGCGAAGAAAAAGCATCTGTCGACGAGATCATCGCTGCCCGCATCGCCGCCGAACTCGACAATGAGAGTTTTGCCAGCGCCGGTGCCGTCTCGCCGCTGGCCAATGTCGCCTACCGGCTGGCCAAGGCAACGCATGCGCCGGATATGATCATCGCGACGATGAGCTGCGGCCATCTCGACATCGCGCCGAGCCCGATGATCCTGTCGCTGATCGAAAGCTTGGATTGCGAGACGGCGGTGGCGCATGCCGGCGGCGACGATACCTATTCTACCTATTATCAGGCCGGTGCCGTGACGCATGAGATCGTCGGCGCGGCACAGGTCGACCGGCGCGGCCGCGTCAACACCATCGCGCTCCGCAAACCAAGCGGCGGCCTGATCCGGCTGCCCGGGCAAGGCGGGATGGCCGATGTCGCCAACATGCATCGCGACTATCTGCTCTACATCCCCCGTCATTCGGCCCAGTCGCTGGTGGATGAGGTCGAGATCGTCAGCTCCGCCCGTGGGCTGCTGACGCCGGCCGAGCGCGAACCGATGGGCTATCGCACCGGCAAGGCGCTGGTTTTCACCGACCTCTGCGTCTTCAGGCTCGACCCGACATCCAGGGAGTTGACCGTCATCGAAATCATGCCTGGCGTCACGCGGCAACAGATCCGCGACGCCACCGGCTTTGCGGTGACCTTCGACGCCGATTGCCGGGAGGTCCCGCTCCCTTCCAGCGATACGCTTGCTGTTCTGCGAAACCGCATCGACCCGCTCGGTCTGCGTCGCCTGGAATTCGTCAGTGCCAAGCAGCGCGGCGCGCTGATCGCCGAGATTCTTGCCGCCGATCGCGCCATGGTCGAGCGCTGCATCGCCGTACAGGGATCATAATCGCAAGCTGAGGAACCCATGGCAAAGCCGCTGCTCGATATGTCCGCCGCGCGCGTCTTCTTCGACGGCATCTTCACCAATCCGCGCGTCGCGCATCCGGAAGGCGTGGCCGTCCACAGCGATGGGTCGATCTGGTGCGGCACCGAGACCGGTGACCTGCTGCGCCTGGCCGCCGACGGCGGTTCGGTCGAGCGCATGGGCGCCACGGACGGCTTTCTGCTCGGCATTGCCTTCGACAGCGCGGGCAACTGCTTTGCCTGCGATCTCAGGCATGCTGCGATCTTTCGCTGGGATGCCGCGACCGGGCGCATGGAACGCTTCGCTTCGTCGGGCATCCGGGTACCGAATTATCCAATCGTCGACGAGGCGAGGAACTGTCTCTACGTCTCGGACAGCGTCGGCAAGGACAATCGCTCCGGCATCTTCCGCTACGATCTCGATACGGGCGAGGGCGATCTGTGGTGCCGGGAGGCCATGTCCTTCGCCAACGGCATGGCCATGGCGCCTGGTGGCAATGGGCTCTACGTCGTGGAAAGCGATGCGCCCTGCATCAGCCATGTGCCGATCCTCGCCGACGGCACGGCAGGGCCGCGAGAAGTTGTCGTCGAAGGCGTGAGCAATGTCCCTGATGGCGTTGCCTTCGCGCCCGACGGCTCGCTGTTCATCTCGTGCTACGAACCGAGCCGCATCTATCGCTGGCGCAAGGATAAAGGCCTCGAAGTGCTGATCGAGGATCCAGCCGCGACCACGCTGGCGCACCCCACCAACATCGCCTTCAAGGGCGACAAGCTCTACACCGCAAATCTTGGCCGCTGGCACATCACCGAGATCGATCTGGCGGCGCTGCCTAAAGCAATTCCGGGAAAAGTGTGACACGGTTTTCTGTCCGGAATTGCGTAAAAACAAAAAGATAGAGCGGTTCGCCGTTTCCGTGAAACGGTGAATTGCTCTAGGTTGGACGGCGACTGTGTTCCCTCGCAGGCGCGCCCGCCCGTCACCACATCATGAAGGACGCGACATCCGCATCTGACACCTTGCCGACACTCACGTCGGCGATCGCCTGGTCGACGATCGCCACGCCCTCTGCCACTTCGTGCTCGCTCAGTGTCAGCGGCGGCATGTGATCGCGAGCAACCGCTCGGCCAGCGAGACCGCTGGTTAGTTCGGGTAGAGCAGCAGGCTGGCGCCCGCCATGTTGCGGATCGAGGATTCGACCGCCTCGACAACAGCTGGATGGCCGTAGCCGAGCACTGCAGGGCCGGCCGATCCCGACAGGTCGAGCAGCGACCGGCCGCCTTCCTCGATCAGCCGGTTGCCCTGGCCGCCAATCACGCTGAGCGGCGAGAACCGCAGCTTGCCGATCTGCGCGATGGTCGCGGCGTCACGCTCGCGCAGGCTGAGATTGCTCAAGGGATCGCCTCCGTCTGTGCGGGCAGCGCCGCCGCCAGCCGATCAGCCCATTCTTCGATGCCGTGCCTTGTCGACAAAAGGTCCTGCCGGATTTCGACGAGGACGGCGGGGATGCCGCGGTCGTCACCATGGATGGGCACGGCGTAATCGGCGTCGCGGCTGATCACGTAGGGCACGTTGGCCGCGATGTTGAGTGCCGCATCAGTGCGCAGGGCTGAAAGGATTGCCTCGGCGAGACCGGCTGCATGGTCATGCAGTACGCCCGCATGCCAAGGCCTGGCGACACCGAGGAAGACGGGCGTGAAGGAGTGGATCGTCACGATCCGCGTCGGCCGGCCTTCAGCTACCCGGCGATCGAGATGCGCGACCACACGCTCATGGAACGGCGAAAACATGATTTTGGCGCGCCGGTCCCGTTCCGCCTTGTCGACACCGACATTGCCGGGAATGCCGGTGTCTTCCGACACCACCGGAATGCTGCCCGGCGTGCCCAGCGGCCGGTTGAGGTCGATCAGCAGCCGCGAATAGCCGCTGAGGAAGGCCGGCGCATCGAGCCGTGCCGACAACAGGCGCGTCACCTCCGCGGCGCCGATATCCCAGGCGATGTGGCGCCGCAGATGGCTGGCATCGAGCCCGAGCTGGCGATATTCCGCCGGCATGTGATTGGAGGCGTGCTCGCACAACAGGACGATGTCCGAGAGGCCGTGCTCGTTGAGAACCTCGACGGCGTCGGGCCAGTCTTTTCGAGGAAGCGGGTCTTTTTCAGTCCGCGCGGTCATCAATAAAGTGTCCGGTAGAGATCGCAGACGGCAACCGGATCGAGGCCGGCCAGGCGCTCGGCCTCGTGCCGCTTGAGTCCGACAAAGGTCTCGATGAAGACCGGAGCGAACCATCCCGTGACAGTGCTGTCGGCGAGAAGCGCGTCCAGCGCCGCCGGCAGCGTTTCAGGCAGCCGCACCAGGCCAAGCTTTACCCGTTCCGCATCGCTCATCAGCGTCGGGTCGCCGGTGACCAGCGGCGGCGACGGCAGGTCCGCCTTCAAGCCTTCCAGCCCGGCGCGGATGATCGCGGCCAGCGACAAATAGGGATTGCCGGTGGCGTCGGCAGCCCGATACTCGATGTTGTACTGCCGCGCCGGATCGCGTCCGCCGATCGTCACCGTCGGACAGATGCGCAGCGACGCTTCGCGGTCGCGGTCGGCGAGCCAGGTGTAGGACGAACTCCAACTGTGCGGCTTCAGCCGGTAGAAGGACGAGACGCTCGATGCCGTCATGGCGGTCATCCCAGGCAGATGACGCAGCACGCCGGCACAGAACGCACCGGCTTTGCCGGAGAGGCCGCCGGGCTGTGCCGCATCGTAGGTTGCCGGCTTGCCGGCCTCGTCGACGAAGCTGAAATGGATGTGCACGCCATTGCCGACGGCATCGGGGGCCGTCTTGGGCGCGAAACTCGCGCGCCAGCCGGCATTGCGCGCCACTTCGCGCGTGATCTCGCGGATGGCGACCGCGCGGTCTGCCGCGGTCAGCGCATCGGCGGGCTCGTGCGTCACTTCGAACTGCTCCGCGCCGAATTCGGCGATGACCACTTCGGGTCCGACGCCCGCTTCCTCCAGTGCCGCCATCAGATTGGGGGCGAAGGGGTCCGTCCGCCTGAGTGCGGCGAAGGACATCGAATGCGCCGGCGCGAAGCCGCCGTCGGCAATGTGGAATTCATGCTCGAAAGCGGCGATGACGGAGAGCCCGGTCGCCGTCTTCAGCTCCGCCAGCGCATCCCTGAGCATGGTTCGCGTGCAGCCGAGCCAGGGGCTGCCGTCGAGCTCGACAATGTCGCCGGCCACCATGTCGAACGGTGTCGCCGATCCGGTCCGTGCGGTGCGAAAGCGCGCCTTGAGGTCGGGGATCAGCCGCAGGTCGCCTGACGATCCCCAAGGGTTGGGATCGACGATTGAGTTGAACGGCGTCAGCGACAGGTTGGCCTGCAGCCAGCCGACGCCGGTCGTCGCGGTCTTCTGCAACTTGCTTTCGACGACGAAGCGGCCCCGCGTGACGGCGGAGAGATCGGTGGTGACGACGGCAACGAGCGGCTCGACGATCGATGTCATGCTGCTTTTCCCAAGGCATTGAAACGAGCGACGACACTGTCGGTATCGGTGACCCAGCAATACCCGCCGAAGGCCTTGAGCGCGATGTCGTGGCGCTCCTGGGTGATGGTGGCGCAAGCATCCGCCACGCAGGTGACAAGGTAACCACGGTCGGCTCCGTCGCGCACCGCCATGTCGACGCACTGGTCGGTGAGCACGCCGACGACGATGAGATAATGGATGCCGAGGTTCTTCAGGAGATAGTCGACATTGGTCGAATTGAAGATGCCGGAAGAGGTCTTGGGCAGCATGATCTCGTCGCCGACAGGCGCCAGCGAGGCGACCGGCAGGCCCTCGGCAAGGCTCGGCGCGACATGGATTGGCGTCAGCTTGTGGTCGAGCGAGCGGTCGCGGCCGTCTTCGGTCAGGCTTTGGATGATGGTGTGCAGCACCTCGACGCCGTTGGCCCGCGCCGCCGCCAGCAGTCGTTCCTGGTTGGGGATCGTCCGCGAGGATGTCTGCCGGTAGAAATAGTGGTCGGGGCCGCGCTCCGGATGCGAGGGATCGGCACCCGGTTCCAGCCAGATGCGCTGCATGTCGACGAGCAGCAGCGCTGTCTCGCCGGGACGGAAGGCTTCGTCTCGCCTGGGTAAGGTTTCGGTCATGCTTTGTCGTCCCGCTTTACTGATTTGGGTCCAGGTGTCCTGCGTGGCCCGGCTTGGCCTGCGCCATTCTCGTCCGGGCCGCTGTCGAGCGTCACCGCATTGGCGTGTCGTACTTTCTCGATCCTCTCGATGCGAGCCCGGGCGTCATCCCCCAGCGTCGAAACGATGTGGGCGGTAAGCGCTTCCATCTGTGCGGTCGCCGGCGCCAGCGTGTCGTAGGGCGAGGCGACTTCGAGCGGGCTGACGATCGTGAGTTCGGCAAGACTTGATATCGGCGACAGCCATTGGTCGGTGAAAAGCAGGATGCGCACATCGAGCGCCGCCGCCTGGCTTGCATAAGCCATCACGTCGAGCTGATAACGGCGATAGTCGAAGACGACGAGCACGTCGCGGCGGCCGAGATCGGCCAGCGTGTCGAATGTCTGCGGAGAGAGCACGCCGAGATCGCGGACCCCGGACCGGAACTGCGCGAGATATCCTGCGAGCATGCCGGCGATGTGCCGGCTGAAACGGCCGCCAACCAGGACGATCTCGCCCTTGGCCTCCATCAAAAGGCGCGCGGCCCGCTCGTAGGTCTGCACCGGTGTCGCGGCGGTGGCCTTCTGCAGGGCCGTGGTGACGGAATCGAGATAGGCCAGCACGGCGCTGTCGCTGGAGCCGCTCTGCCGCTTTGCTTCCATCATCAACAGCGGCGAATGCAGCCTTGCCTCGACCTCGGCCAGCAGCTTCGCCTGGAAATCCGGAAACCCGTCATAGCCGAGCTTGACGACCAGCCTGACCACGGTCGGGTCGCTGACGCCGGCGCGCCGGGCGAGCGAGGAAGCGGTGCCGAGGCCGGAGGTCGGATAGTCCGTCAACAGCAGCCGGACGATCTTCTCTTCCGACGGCGTCAGCGCCAGATCCCCGCGCATCAGAACATCGCGTATCGCCATTGGCCTCCCCGAAATCCGTGTTCTCTTGTTTTGTCGAGTTTGTTACAGAGATTTAAAACTCGGTCAAGAATGAAGATATATTGACATTACTTGATCGCTGGCCCTACCTTGTCGGAAAGCAGCCAAGAGACTGTGGGGAACAGCCATGCGAAATGGCAGAGTTGAGGGCGCCCCCAGCTCCTGTTCGGTTGCGATCATCATCTGCTTGCCCGTGCTAATGGAAAAATTGTTCCGTCGTGGCCGCGACGAGGGCCGATCGTTCCTTTCCGGGCAGTAGGAAGTCGATGAAACTTGCAAGCACTGATCACGACTCCGGTCGCGGAAAAATGCCTGCATGTTCAATTGGCTGGGTTTTCCAAGTGGAGGTTCATGCCACGTCCCGAAAGACTAGGGGAAGGAGCCTGATATGCCAAGAATAGTGCCTGTGCTCGATCTGAGCCGTCTGGAGCAAGGGGCGTCGGAGCGCCGGACATTTCTGGCGGACTTGCGTTCCGCTTCGCGCGACATCGGCTTTTTCTATCTTGCCGGGCACGGCATCTCCTGGGCCGAGATCAGCGAGGTGCTCACCGCATCACGCCATTTCTTTGCCTTGCCGGAGGCCGACAAGCTTGCGATCGAGATGGTCAGATCCGCGCAGTTCCGCGGCTACACGCGCGCCGGTGGCGAACTGACCAGAGGCAAGGAGGACTGGCGCGAACAGCTCGACATCGGCGTCGAACGCCAGCCCGTGGTGCAAGGCCCTGGGGTTCCCGCCTGGACGCGGCTGCAAGGCCCGAACCAGTGGCCCGTGGCGCTGCCGGAGCTCAAACCGGCGCTGCTTGCCTGGCAGGGCAAGGCGACGGCGGTGGCGATCCGATTGCTGAAGGCCTTCGCACTGTCGCTCGATCAGCCCGAGGACGCCTTCGACCCGATCTATGACGGGGAGCCCAATCACCGCATGAAGATCGTGCGCTACCCTGGCCGCGATGCAACCGCCGGCGACCAGGGCGTTGGCGCGCACAAGGATGGCGGCTTCCTGACGCTGCTGCTCCAGGACGACAGCAAAGGGCTGCAGGTCGACTATGATGGAAGCTGGGTGGATGTGGACCCCATTCCCGGAACGCTCGTCGTCAATATCGGCGAACTGCTCGAACTGGCCTCGAACGGCTATTTGCGCGCGACGGTGCATCGCGTGGTGACGCCGCCCGCCGGGGTCGAGCGCATTTCGGTGCCGTTCTTCTTCAGCGCCAGGCTCGATGCGACGATACCACTGCTTGGTCTTTCCGAGGAACTGGCGGCGCAGGCACGCGGGCCGGCCAGCGATCCGGACAATCCGCTGTTTCGCGATGTCGGAACCAATGTGCTGAAAAGCCGGCTGCGTTCGCATCCCGACGTCGCGCGGCGCCACTATGCGGACCTGCTGGAACCGGAAGTCCGGGCCGGCTGAGCTTCACAGGCTCGAAAGGACAGGATTTTCGCAACTCATGCCGATTTTTAGAAAATTATTCGTCGTACCTGGCCGGAAATCGGCTCAAAAGGAAAAAATCAGTTCAGCGTTTTCCTCCCATTTCGTTGAACGGTGTTCCCCTCTGAAGGTTTTGACCTTCTTTTTGGCCGGGCCGCTTTCGCGCCCGGCCATTTTTCTTCCTGACATGCGCGTTGCCAGGGCCGCGCCGATCCGGCAGGTTTCGTCTGGGTCATTCAGTGATCGGCCGCAATCAGTGGAAAGAAGGAGGGTCTCATGACATCCAATGTCGCCGTCATCGCCGGCGCGGGCTCCGGATTGAGCGCCTCGCTGGCGCGCCTGCTCGCCGGCGAGGGCTTTCGCGTGGTCCTTGCCGCCCGCAACATCGAGAAACTCGGCGCCTTGCAGGCACAAATCGGCGCGCAGGCCGTGGCAACGGATGTCTCCGATCCCGCATCGGTCGAGCGTTTGTTCGATGTCGCCGACAAGGCCGGTCCGCTTTCGATCGTGATTTTCAATGCCAGCGGGCGCGCCCGCGGCCCGATAACCGAGCTCGATCCCGAGGCGGTCCGGCAGGCATTGCTGGTCGGTGCCTATGGTGGGTTCCTGGTCGGCCAGCAGGCGGCCCGGCGGCTTCTCGCCCTGGGGTCAGGCTCGATCTTCTTCACCGGCGCGACGGCAAGCGTGAAAGGGTTCGCCGGCTCCGCCGGTTTTGCCATGCCGAAATTCGGCTTGCGCGGACTGGCGCAATCCATGGCCCGCGAACTGGCCCCGAAGAACATCCACGTCGCCCACTTCATCATCGATGGCGCCATCGCTTCGGCAACGTCCGGCCAGGAGTCCGAGCCGCAGGATCGCCGGCTGTCACCGGATGCGATTGCCGAGGCCTATCTCTCCATCCATCGCCAGCAGCGCAGCGCCTGGACCTGGGAAATGGAGCTCAGGCCGTGGGTGGAGACATTCTGACGGGGCACGCTGACGGGGCTGGCAAAAGGTGCGACTTTCCGCGTCTGGCGGTCAAGGTCGAGAGGAGTCGACATTGAACGGGGATATCACTATATAGCGGCGGCTTCGTAACGCATGCCTGAGGGCTGCACCACGGAAGCGACTGTAAATGTGCTAGGTATTGCGCCATCTTTTGTGACGAAAATCGGCTCGAAAACCGGAAAAAAGCAAATAGAAACAGTGGCGCACAGCCGGCTCGATCCGGCTAAACGGTACCAGCCCCTCCAGAATCAGAAAATGTTCTTCAAACCTCGATTTCCTACGGCTCTGTGGACCTTGGACGGCATCGGCTTGCCGGGGCGTTGCGACTCGGTTGGAATGGGGACAGGCATCCTTTGCGGGATGCCGGCGTTTATGATTACCAACCGGCTTTGCCGCCAGGGAACAGCAGTATGAGTGAACACGCGATCGAGTTCTTGCAGGGATGGATTGGCGAAAAAGTCCATTGCCAGTCCCACGCCAGGATCGAGAAGCAGGCCGAGACTCTGGCCAAGGAATGCGCTGCCAAGGCAGCGGAGGTCGGCATTCCGTTGGAGGACATCCAGGAAGAAGTCGGCGATATCAAGGAACTCATCGCATCCCGGCTCGAGGAAGCAGCCGAGGCGGACGGGAACCAGCAGGCGTCCAGCAAGGCCGCCGAATAGACTTTAGGGGCGACCCTGTCTGAATGCGCGGGCTGTTCGGCCCGCGTTTTCGTCTCAGCCGAACTTTTCTCTTAGCCAAGCCTTCGGCAGTGCCGGCACGAAATTGCCGTCGCGCCCGGTCATGTCGTCATTGGCGGTCAGCGCGTTGAGGATCGCCTCCTCCACGGCCTGGATCACCCCGTCGAAGAACGGGTCGATGTCGCTATCCGGGATGAAATCGGCATTGGCGATGCGGCCCGACGGCGCCAGCGCCGCGGCGGGATTGGCTGTCGAGAAGGCGAGAAAGATGTCGCCCGAGCTGTGATAGCCGAAGCCGCCGGTCATTGCGACGCCGAGCGGCACGCGGCGAGCCAGCCGTTTCATCTGGTGCGGCAGGAATGGTGCATCGGTGGCGATGACAGCGATGATCGAGCCTTTTTCGGCGCGCGGCGTGCCTTCGCGGATCGCCGGCTCCACGAGCTCCGGCCCGGCACGCAGGCCGCGAACCGTGAAATTGCGCAACTTGCCGAAATTCGCCTGCACGAAAGCGCCGACCGTGAAGCTGAGGCCTTGCCACTCGACCATGCGCGACGCGGTCCCTGAGCCTGCCTTGAAGCCGAAGGCGATCATGCCGGTGCCGCCGCCGACGCTGCCTTCCTCGATCGGGCCGCCGGCGGCACCGTCGAGGGCCTCGGCAACATGCTCCGATGTCAGATGGTGGCCGTTGATATCGTTGAGAAACCCGTCATAGGTCTCCGCCGCCACCGGCAGGCCCCAGCCGCTGTCGAGTGCCGCCGGCAGCACATGGTGCAGCCAGCGCAGAGTGCCATCGCGTGAAACACCGCAGGAATGCGTGTTGGTGACGGTGATCGGGAAGTTGAAGGCGCCGGTTTCCTCGATGATATGCGAGCCGGTCAGTTCGCCATTGCCGTTCTGGCTGAAAATGCCGGCAAAGACTGGCGTGGCCAGCTCGGCGCGCGGCCTGGGCAGGATCGCGGTGACGCCGGTGCGCACCGGCCCCTTGCCGACGACGAGCGTGCCGTCGCCCGATATCAGCGTCGCATAGCCGACCGCGACGCCCGGCACGTCGGTGATCGCGTTGAACGGCCCTGGCGTTCCGTCAAAGCCGATGCCGAAGCTTCGCGCGCGCGGCTTGCCGGATGGCGTTGCCAGATGATGCGGACTATCGGTCATGATCTCAGAACAGCGATCCTTGATTGCCGGGTTCCCTAGTCTTGGCAACCGGGGTCTTTGCGGATGGCTTGGCAGCCGGCTTCGGCCGGGCCGCACCGCTGGTTGCCACCGCATCCGCGGTGCCGTCGGCGAACTCCAATGAAAGCGCCATTCCCGACGCCACGTCGGCGGCCTGCTTGATGACCGCGCCGTCGGCGTCCTTCACCAGCGCGAAGCCACGCGCCAGCACGGCCTTATGCGAAAGCGTCGCCATCAACCTGTCGGCCTGGACAACGCGGCCGCGCAAGCGCTCCAGCCGGATCAGTACCGCCTGCGTACCGCGCCTCGTCAAGGCTGCCAGAAAATCCCTTTGCACGCGTTGGCGCCGCGCTGTCGGCTCGATCGTGATGCGACCTTGCAGCAAGGCCAATTGCTGCCTGTGTCGTTGCAGCGATGCCCTCGCGCATTTGGGCAACTGGTCCGCTGCCCGATTTAGCTCCGCACGCCGGGCTCTCGCCAGCGCGCGCAGCGCTCCTTGCGCTCGCAAGAGATTGCGTTCGTTGGTGCGCCGCGCCTCGGCAATTCGCTGCGACAGCATCGTCGGCGTCAGCTTCACGGCAACATATCGTGCCCGCTTCCGTTCGGTGGAAACCATCAGGCCGCGGCCGAGCCGGCTTGTCGCCTCGTCGAGGCGCCGGCGCGGCAGCGCCAGCAATTGGTCGGGCGAGGGCAGGGCACGGGCCGCCGCACGGGCGGCCTGCCGCTTGCGTTCGAAGTTGCGCAGGACCGCCGCCTTGAGCCGCGCGCCCAGGCTGGCAAGCGTCGCTTCGAGGTCGGCCTTCACCGGCACGGCGATTTCGGCAGCACCTGTCGGTGTCGGCGCCCGCACATCGGCGACGAGGTCGATCAGCGTCCAGTCCGTTTCATGGCCGACGGCCGAGATCACGGGAATGCCGGAGGCGGCAACGGCGCGCGCCAGCGCTTCGTCGTTAAAGCCCCACAGATCCTCGAGGCTGCCGCCGCCGCGCGCCACGATCAAGAGATCGGGGCGCTGGATGGCGCCGTCCCATGCCAGGGCGTTGAAGCCGGCGACGGCATTGGTCACTTCGACGCCTGACGTCTCGCCCTGCACGCGGACCGGCCAAACCAGCACATGCAACGGAAAGCGGTCCTTGATGCGGTGGATGATGTCACGGATGACGGATCCGGTCGGCGAGGTGACGACACCGATGACGCGCGGCATGAACGGCAGCCGGCGTTTGCGGCCGGCATCGAAAAGCCCTTCTCCCTGCAGCCGGCGCTTGCGCTCTTCCAGCAGCGCCATCAGCGCTCCGGCGCCGGCCGGCTCCAGATTGTCGATGACGATCTGGTAGTTGGACTTGCCGGGATAGGTGGTGAGCTTGCCGGTGGCGATCACCTCCATCCCTTCCTCGGGACGGAATTTCAGCCGGCTCATCGTGCCTTTCCACACCACGGCGTCGAGCCGGGCGCGGTCGTCCTTCAGCGCGAAATAGGCATGGCCGGAGGAGTGCGGCCCGCGATAGCCGGAGATTTCCCCGCGCACCCGCACATTGCCGAAGACGTCCTCGACCGTGCGCTTCAGCGCGCCGGAAATCTCGCTCACCGTGTATTCGGTGGCGTTGGTGCGTGATTCGGATGCTGCGTCGCTCATCGCTCGATTGGGGGCCGGTTGGCGTTCCGCGTCAAGGCGCAGTGTCGATCCAGGCACTCATGGTCCGCATATGCCTGATCCCTCCTACCAGCCCGGGAGGATCTGGTTCGGCTTGCTCCGCTTCATCTTGGCGAAGGCGAGTGCCGCGAAGTCGAACGTTCCCGTCTCCTCGCCAAGCGGCACGGAAATATTGTCCAGGCTTTCCGAAATATGGCGGGCGAGCGCGTCGACGATCTCCGGCCGCGACGTCTGGCCGCGCATGATGCCGATGCGGCAATCGGGCAGGGCGCCAAAGCCGTCGGCTTCACCCAGCACCCGCATGCCGGGCCTGAGCGCGCATTCCGGCAGCACCGAGATCGCCAGGCCCGAAAGCACCGCGGCGGTGATCACGGTCGCCGAGAAGCTGGTGAACAGGATGCGGTAGTCGCGGTTCTGCTGGTCGAGCACGTCGACGGCGGCGCGCCGCCAGATGCAGTTCGGCCGGCCAAAGGCCATCGGCAGCGTTACCTGTTCATGCGTCGCATGGTTGGCGGAGGTGACCCACAGCAGCGGCTCGCGCCGCACCACCTCCGACTGGCCGCGGACATCGTTGTGCGTCACCAGCGCCAGATCGAGATTGCCGCGCTTGATATGCTCGACCAGCCCCGGCGTCGGCTCGCAGATGACGGTCAGCTCGACGCGTGGATTGGAGCGCGTGAAGCGTGCCATGATCTCGGGCAGGAAACGGTCCGCATAGTCGTCCGGCGTGCCGATACGGATCGTGCCTTCGAGCCGCTGGTCGTCGAAGGCGGCGAGCGTTTCACGGTTGAGATAGAGCAGCCGTCTTGCGTAGGAGAGCAGCTTGTCGCCTTCCTCGCTCAATCTGTTGGTACGCCCCTCCTTCTCGAACAGCGGCTTGCCGATCCGCTCCTCCAGCCGGCGCATCTGCATGGACACCGCCGACTGGGTGCGGTGAACCTCCTCCGCCGCGCGGGTAAAACTGCCGGTGTCGGCGATCGAGATGAAGGTCTGCAACTGATCGAGATCGAGTGGCGCTTTCATCGGTCCAATCCATCATTGTTGTTGATGTCTATGATTAGAAACATTCGTTGGATTAATCAATCGGCTGATGGCAAATTGGTATTGTCCACATGAAGGCATGTGAATCGAAGCCGAAACGGCCGCTGTCGCCAGCGCCGGTCGCTTGGCTTTGTTCGCTCGAAGGAGATTGCTATGACCACGTTTGATTTCGCCACCGAGACCTCGCGCATCACCTCGCGTCCGGCCGTTGCGACGCGCGTGGCAAACACCGTCTCCAACGCCTATCGCGCCTGGAAAAATCGCCGCGCCTTCTACCGCCTCGGCGAGATGTCGGACGCCGAGCTCGCCGACATCGGCCTGACGCGCGCCGACCTGCATGTCGCCATCGACGTGCCGTTTGGCCGCGATCCGACGGCGATGTTGCGGGAAATTGCCAGCGATCGTGTGGAAACGATCGAGGACATTGCCCGCAAGGTTGCTTGATCGCTCAGTTTCGGTCCGGTGAACCTATTCACGGTTCGGCGCGACCAAAGGTTCTGCAGGCTTCCCACTCCCTGCCGGTCCCCCGCCGGCCTGCCTGCACGTTGCCCGGTCCTCACAGGACCGGGCTTTTCTTTTGTGGCTCAGAACTGATCGATCAGTTCAATCAGCCATCTGTCTGTAAAAATGAGAATCCCGAAGGCCAAAAGGCTGACGGCAAAGATCCCATAGCCGGCGCGATTGCTCTCGTCCAAGGGCTTCCATTGCGACGGAAGCGGTTTTCCGTATCTCAAGGCGTCGCGAATGTCTCTGTAACCGGGAGCATCGCCCGGACTAAGGAAGTCATACCGATAAATTGAGTAGACACCCCCAATTAGTGCTGCAGCCATCAAGCCGTTCACGACTATTTCACCTAAAGTCATTGCTCGAACTACCGCCGGTCCATGTCCCGCTTGAACTGGTCGAAGATCGTTTCCACGCCCTTCTGGTACTCGTCGCGCTGCTGGGCGCCGGTCTCGAACATCTTGCCGAACAAATCGTCGAACGGGTTCCTCGCCCTACCGCTCGGATTGGTCTCCGGCTGCGGCGCCTGTCGTTGCTGCGGCCGTTGCGACGCCTGAGGTTGTGGCGCCGGCTGTCCGCCAGGCAAGCCGCCGCCACCTTGCCGTAGCATCTCCTCGAAGATTTTCCCGAGCGGATTGTCGCCATAGGGACTCTGGGTCTGCTGCGGCTGCGGCTGGGGCCGGCCTTGCGGCTGCGGCGTGCCACCGCCGAACATGTCCTGCAGCACCTTGCCGAGCGGGTTGTCGCCATAGGGATTGGGTGCCGGTTGCGGCTGGCTTTGCGGTTGCGGCGTACCGCCGCCGAACATGTCCTGCAAGACCTTGCCGAGCGGGTTGTCCATCGGGTTCTGAGGTGGCGGTGCCTGGCGTGGTTGTGGAGCCGGAGCCTGCATGCCCCCGCCTTGCCGCATCATCTGCTCGATGATCTCGCCCAGCGGATTGTTGCCGCCACCGCCGAAACCGCCGGCGGCCTGCATCTGATTGGTCGTCTGCTTGAACAGCCCGCCCATCACCATCGAGGCGATCGCGGGCAGCATCTGCTGCAGGATCTGCTGACTGACACCGCTGGCTTGCGCCGCCTGGCTGGCGACCGCGCGCGACAGGTCCTTGGAGCCGAACAGATGCCCCAGAATGCCGTTGCCCTCATCGACGCCCTGCGGCGAGAAAGCCCGGGTCGCGTCCTCGAAATATTTGGCGTGCTGTCCGCTTGCCATCGCCGTCATGAAGGCGCCGAGCCCATAGGGGTCGGCGGTGTTGCGTTGCAGCCCCTGCGAAAAGGCTGGCAGCAGTGCTGCGACCGCCGCCTGTGTCTGTTGCATCGAAAGCCCATATTGTTGGGCAAGCGCCTGCATGCCATTGCCGTTCTGGGCCTGGGTCAGCATGTCGAACAAGGTAGGCATCGGCTTCTCCTCCGGGAAATCCTGGGCGGAGAGCCTAATTCGTTTCAACGCCCGATTGAAGCAGCTTTTGTCGCTCGTTATGGCTCGCGGTTAATAGGCATATTCCATGAACACCGGCTCGATCGAACCGCCCCAGCGCGTGTGATAGGCGGAAAGCATCTCCTCGGCGCTGGTGGTGCCGCGCGCAACCACTTCGTCCAATGTGTTGAGGAACGAGGTCTCGTCGTAGCCGTCGCGGTTCTTCTTACAGCGGTTCTTCAGCCCCGTGCGCGAAATGGCCAGCACGTCGCGAGCGATCTCGCGCAGCGTGGTGTTGCGGAAAGGCGCGGAAATGCCGAGTTCAGGCACCGCATTGCGCATGGCCAGTGTTTCTTCATATGTCCAGCTCGAGGTCAATGCCTCCGCCGCGTCGAGCGCGGCCTCGTCGTAGAGCAGTCCGACCCAGAAGGCCGGCAGCGCGCAGATACGCCGCCACGGCCCGCCATCGGCGCCGCGCATCTCGAGGAACCGCTTCAGGCGCACGTCCGGGAATAGCGTCGACAGATGGTTGGCCCAGTCGCCCATCGTCGGCAGCCCGTCGGGCACTTCATTGCGCGCGGCACCGGCCATGAACTGGCGGAAGGTGATATGGGTCATGTCATGATAGCGGCCGTCGCGAATGACGAAATACATCGGCACGTCGAGCGCCCATTCGACATAGTCGGCGAACCCGAAATCCGGTGAGAAGCAGAATTCGAGCAGGCCCGAGCGCTGGTTGTCGGTATCGCGCCAGATGTCGCCGCGCCAGCTCTGCAGGCCGTTCGGCCGGCTCTCGGTGAAGGGCGAATTGGCGAACAGCGCCGTCGACAGCGGCTGCAGCTTCAGCGACACCTGCATCTTGCGGCGCATGTCGGCCTCGCTCTCGAAGTCGAGGTTAACCTGGATCGTGCAGGTGCGGTACATCATGTCGAGGCCCTTGGTGCCGACCTTGGGCATGTAGCGTGTCATGATCTCATAGCGCGACTTCGGCATTTTCGGCGTCTCGGCCAGCGACCATTTCGGGCTGCCGCCAAGGCCAAGGAAGCGGATTCCCATCGGCTCGGCGATCTCGCGCACCTGGGCCAGATGCGCATTGCCCTCGCGGCAGGTCTGATGGATGGTTTCCAGCGGCGCGCCGGAGAGTTCGAACTGGCCGCCAGGCTCGAGCGAAATCGCACCTTGGCCGGTCGGCTCGACCAGGCCGATGATGCGGCCGTCATCCATGATCGGATCCCATCCGAGCTTCGACTGCATGCCTTCGAGGATGGCGCGGATGCCGCGCTCTCCGCCATAGGGCACCGGCGCATTGCCATCGACATAGAAGGGGAATTTCTCGTGCTCGGTGCCGATGCGCCACTTGTCGCGCGCCTTGTTGCCTTCGGCCAGGTGCTCGACGAGTTCGTCGACGCCTTCGATCGGCCGGAAATCGGTTGTGTCGCGCGCCATGATCCTAGCCCTCGGCAGATGACCCCGAAAATCGACTTTCGATTTTCGGAAAGGATCATGTGCCCCAATCGAATGCTACAGCGTCCTTTGCGCGTCCGAAAGGACGCGCGGCACTGTAGAGCGGCCGGACGACCGCCGGCGCTAGATGGACGAAATGTCAGTAGCCGATCAAGCGAAAAATCCTGAGCCACAGGTCAAGAGGAATTGAACTGCGGCTTCTTTCCTTCTCCCCCTGTGGGAGAAGGTGGATCGGCGCACAGCGCCGAGACTGTTGAGGGGTGGGTGACGGAGTAATGTCCGCGCCAAGCTGGAGCACCCCTCATCCGACCGAGCTTCGCTCGGCCACCTTCTCCCGCAAGGGGAGAAGGGAAGATCCTTTACCAGTCTCCGACGCTTGCCTGGATCACCGCAAGTGCGGCCACGGCTGCCGTGTCGGCGCGCAGGATGCGCGGCCCGAGCGGAATGGCGCTCACGAAGGGCAGGGCGCGCAGCATCTTGCGCTCCTCATCGGAAAAGCCGCCCTCCGGCCCGACCAGCAGCCCGAGCTTCTTTTCCTTTATCGCCTGCAAGGCCGGCAGCGGATTGTTGGTCGAGGCGTCCTCGTCACAGAAGATCAGCCGCCGTTCCTTGTCCCAGCCGGTCAGCAGGCGCTCGAATTTTTCCGCCTCGCGAACCTCCGGCACCGCCAGGATGCCGCATTGCTCGGCGGCTTCGACGACATTGGCGCGCAGTCGGTCGATGGAAGGCTTTGCCACTTGCGTATGCTGGGTGATGACGGGCTGCAGGATGCCGGCGCCCATCTCGACCGCCTTCTGCACGAGATAGTCGAGCCGCCCCTGTTTGAGGGGCGCGAAACAATAGACCAGGTCGGGCAGCGGCGGCTGCGGCCGCTGCAGCGCCAGCACCTTCAGCCGCACCGCCCTTTTTGTCTTCGCGGCGATGGCCGCCGACCACTCGCCGTCGCGGCCATTGAAGACAAGGATCTCGGCCCCTTCGCCGAGCCGCAGCACGTGCATGAGATAATGGCTTTGCTGTTGGCCGGCATCGAACTCGGCATCCCCTGCGAGATCGTCGGGCACGAACAGCCGTTGCATCTTGTAATTGGCGCGCATGGCCGAGGAATGGGCGAGCCGGCCGCCGGCGTCAAGCCTCGGCCGACGGATGCCACACCGGCCGAAAGCCATGACGCAGGACGGCAAGCGTCGTCTCCGGGGTCAGCAGGACAAGCGCCTTGCCTTCGAACTGGTCAAGGTCGATGGGCGGGCCATATCCGGCAAAGGACCACGGCAACGCCTTGCCGTTGCGTAAGGCATATGCGCAGCCGTTGGCCGCGATCACCGCACCGTCGGGCAGGGAGGCAAGCTCGGCCGTTGCGACATCCGGCCTTTTGCCGCCCGAGGCCAGCCGCTCCTTGTGCAGTCGCTTGTCGACCTGCGGCGCCCGCGGCTCGGCAATACCGAAGGCTTCACCGAAATGGCCGACGAAATCCTTGGCCCGTTCGCGCTGGCAGAAGAAGCAGGGACGATGCCCCGCCGCCAGTGCCGTCACCTCGTCGAGGAAGAACAATTCCGTCCAGCCCGCCTTGCCGCCCAGATGGTCGTCGCTCCTGCGGTTTCGGCCCATCGGCTCGCGCCGCACATTGCGGAATTGGCAGACGCAGATGATCCAGGCCTGAAGCGCCCAGCGTTTCCTGAGCAGCGTCCTGGTCTCGGGGTCGTGGATGATACCGCGATTGCCGGTGAACAGCCCGCGCTCGGGCACGGCGTGGATGGCGCCGAATGGATCGACCCGGTTCTGCAGTGGCATAGTTCTCTCCTGGGATACGCATCTGGCTGCAATGCTGGCGGCATGATATCGCTCGTCGCATCTTTTTCATGTCAGCAGGGTTTTGCGATGCGGGTGCTGGTGGTCCAGAACTACGACAATACCGGCCTGGGCCAGGTCGGAGCCGCACTTGCGGAAGCGGGTGCCGATCTCGATGTGCGCCTGCCCTACAAGGGCGAGTCCCTGCCGGAAGATGCGGCCGGGCACGACGCCATGGTGGTGCTCGGCGGCGGCCAGAATGCGCTGGCCGACGATGAGTATCCCTATTTTCCGGCGCTGCTCGAACTGACCCGCGATTTCGCCGGCAAGGATCGCGCCGTGCTCGGCATCTGTCTTGGCAGCCAGCTGGTCGCCCGCGCCTTCGGTGGCGAGAACCGCATCGGCGGCGCCAACGAATTCGGCTGGCGCGGCGTGTCGCTGACGCCGGACGCCAAGGCCGATCCGGTGCTGGGCGCACTGCCGGAAAAGTTCCCGATCTTCCAGTGGCACGACGACACGTTCGAGCTGCCGCGAAACGCCGTACGGCTCGCCGGCAACGATGTCGCTCAAAATCAGGCGTTTCGCGTCGGCCGCGCCGTCTATGGCTTCCAGTTCCACTTCGAGGCAGACCGGCCGATGGTCAAGGACTGGAGTTCCTCCTTCGCGCCGATCATTGCCGCGCGCCATCCAGACTGGGCCGGCGAGCTCGATGGCGAAATGGCGCGCAACGGCCCCGACGCCGACGCCGCCGGCCTCGCCATTGCCCGCGCCTGGGTGGCGACTATCTGAGCCTCCGCCCTTTGGGGCGCTCTGCTGCGTGACATAATTGGCACGCAGCCGTGAATCCTTCCGGGAAAACCCCTTTCTTCCTTGGCTTGTGTCCGCCCGCCATCCTAGAAGGCGCGCGCTTTGCATCGGCTGTGCAACCGCGATGAACCTTTTGTGTGACCCGTGCGACACACCGCCGATACAGAACATGCCTAGAAGCGCGAAATCGTCGAAATTTTGAAGCGATTTTTCCGTTTCAACGCATTGGTAACCGCCTCGTGCACAGATGCAGAAAGCTCAACAAGAGATGACTTCCGTGAAAGCAGCGCTTCTGTCCTTTGCCATGCTCTCCGCCATCGTGCTTTGCGGTCTGGGTATCTATGCCGCCGACGCGGCAAACAACCACAATGCGGTCGACGGCTACGGCGTCACCGCTTCCCTGCGCTAAAGCCGCAACGTCTTCGCGTCCCCGGACGCGGGCGCTTAAGCTTCCCTTATCGTGATTTCCAGGATGCGTTTGTCCGCGCCGTCCACGACGAGCGCGGTCAGCATGCCTGATTGCCAGGCAAGCGTGTCGACATTGACGCGGTTGGCCATCACTTCCGCTTCCGGCACCGGCGTGTGGCCGTGCACCACGATCTTCGGGAAGAGGCCGGTGTAGTCGTGGAAAACGTCGCGGATCCAGATCAGGTCCTGCGGGTTCTGCTTCTCCAGGGGGATGCCCGGCCTGATGCCGGCATGGCAGAAGAAGAAGTCGTCGAACGTTGCCGAGAACGGCAGCGACCGCAGGAAATCGACATGGCTGGATGGCATTGCCTCGAGCAGCGCCGCGTGTCTTCGTCTCATCGTTTCCGTCTTGCCGAACCAGCTGGCATCGGCGGTGAGTGACACACCATAGGACAGCGCCGTCTGCACGCCGCCATAGCGCATGAAAAGCCCTTCCGGGTCAGGGGTTCCCAGAAAATCGAGAAAGCCGATATCGTGGTTGCCCGCTAGCATCAGATTTCGCGGATCGCGTTCGCGCGCCTCGATGAGAAAGTCGATGACGCCCTTGGAGTCCGGCCCGCGGTCGACATAGTCGCCGAGGTGGATCACCCGCCAGTCGCGAACTGGTTCCCATTGCAGCTCGCTCTCGATCCGCCGGTGCATGGCGGCCAGCAGGTCGAGCCGGCCATGCACATCGCCGATCGCGTAGAGCCGCATGCCGTCTGGCCCATGCGCGTCGAGAAAATGGATGCCCGGTTCCGCCAACTCTCGCTGTTCTCCGTGGTCAGGTCGTCACCCGAAGCTAGCGCCGGAGCTGGTCCTTGCCCATGTCGGTGACCAGACGCTTTCCGCACAGCGCCAGCGTGATGTCCATCTCCTTGCGGATGATTTCCAAGGCTTTGGTAACCCCTTCCTTGCCGAGCGCACCCAAGCCGTAGAGAAATGGCCGGCCGATATAGGTGCCCTTGGCGCCGAGGCAGAGCGCTTTCAACACGTCCTGGCCGGAGCGGATGCCACCATCCATATGCACCTCTATTTTGTCACCGACCGCGTCCGCAATCTCCTCCAGCACCATGATCGAGGACGACGCGCCGTCGAGCTGGCGTCCGCCATGGTTGGAAACGATGATCGCGTCGGCTCCGGTCTTGGCCGCCATCAGCGCGTCTTCCTTGTCGAGAATGCCTTTCAGGATCAGCTTGCCGCCCCAGCGTTCCTTGATCCAGGCGACATCCTTCCACGACAGATGCGGATCGAACTGCTCCGTCGTCCATGACGACAGCGAGGCCACGTCGCCGACGCCCTTGGCGTGTCCGACGATGTTGCGGAAAGTGCGGCGCTTGGTGCCGGCCATGCCCAGGCACCAGCGCGGCCGGATGGCCATGTCGATGATGTTGGTAAGCGTCATGCGGGGTGGCGCGGTCAACCCGTTGCGGACATCCTTGTGGCGCTGGCCGAGGATCTGCAGGTCGAGCGTCAGCACCAGCGCCGAGCATTTCGCCGCCTTCGCCCGGTCGATCAAATTGAGCACGAAATCCTTGTCGCGCAGGACATAGAGCTGGAACCAGAAAGGCTTTTTCGTCACCGAGGCGACATCCTCGATCGAACAGATGCTCATCGTCGAGAGCGTGAACGGTACGCCGAATTCCTCGGCCGCCTGCGCCGCCAGCATCTCGCCATCGGCGTGCTGCATGCCGGTCAGGCCGGTCGGCGCCAAGGCCACCGGCATCGCCACCTTCTGGCCGATCATGGTCGATTCCAGCGAGCGGTTGCTCATGTCGACCAGCACGCGCTGGCGGAACTTGATCTTCTGGAAGTCTTCCTCGTTTGCCCGATAGGTGCTCTCGGTCCAGGCGCCCGAATCGGCATAGTCGAAGAACATCTTGGGCACGCGCCGGCGCGCGAGATCCTTGAGGTCCGCGATGGTGAGAATGTCGCTCATGATAGTCCCCGCTTGATCGAATTGATTAGGTGCGTCCGCGTGCCGGTTCGGTGTCGCCGGCTTCCGAGCGCTGCCGCAGCCGCAGCCGCGACACGCGTTGCCAGTCGCCGCTGCGCTCCGCCTCGGCCATCGACCGCTCGACATAGGTGATGTGATCCATCGCCGCCTGGCGGGCGCCGGCCGGGTCGCCGGCCTTCACCGCGGCGTGGATCGCGCGGTGTTGTGCAAGCAGGGCCTCGCGTGCGCCGGGTACGGTGAAGACCAGCAACCGGTTCTGGAACACGCCTTCCGACAGCAGCCGATAGCAGGAGCGCAGCGTGTGCAGCAGCAGGATGTTGTGCGCGCATTCGCAGATCGCCTGATGGAATTCGACGTCGATTTCGGCCTCGTCGTCGAAATCGCCGGTGCGATCCGCCTGGTCCATGCGCGCCATGATGCGGTCGAGCAGCGCCAGATCCTCCGGCGTGGCGCGCCGCGCCGCATATTCGGCGGCGATGCCTTCGATCTCGCGGCGGTATTCCAGATAGTCGGTGACCGCCTTGCGATGCATCGAAATCAGGTCCGCCACCGGTTTGGCGAACAGCTGGCCGATGATGTCTGCGACATGCGTGCCGCCGCCGGCCTTGGTCGTCAGCAGTCCGCGCCCTTCGAGTGCCTTCAGGGCATCGCGCAGAATCGGCCGCGATACGTCAAACTGGCGTGCCAGTTCGCGCTCCCCCGGCAGCCGGTCGCCGGTGCGCAGCACACCTTCGAGGATGAGGCTCTCGATCTGCTGCACGACCTCGTCGGCGGTGCGCGAATGCTCGATCCTGGAAAAAATATCGCTCAACAGAATGCCTGGAAGGTGAAAACGGTGTCGCGCAGGATAAAGCCTGCGTCGCCAACTGGTCAAATTATTTATCCAATTGGCCGAGGCGGGTCGGTTTTGCCGCACGGCGCCATATCGTCTTCGGCTAAACTTTGCTGTTTGCGTCACCAGCCTATTGGTCCTAGAGGGACGCAACTACAAGAGGGTTCAAAGAAACCCGGGGAACTAGCCGTGTCAGACGACCCGTCCAATCTCGAGTTCCAGCCGCGCGCCCAAGGCAGCGTCATGGGCTTTCCGGCGCATGAAGGCCGGCCCGGCGCGCTGGGTGAGGTGCATGCCCGGCCGCATCCGCTGATCCAAAAGCCGCGCGTCCTGATCCAGCTTGCCTTCATGACGGAGGGCGGCTCCAGCGTCGATCATGCCGTCCTTTCCGAGCTGTCGCGGCGGCTCGGCATCGCCGCGCCCGATCGCCAGGCCCGCCATCATGCCATGAAGTCGGGCAAGGGCTCGCTGCGTTGGGAACGGCACACGGAATTCTCGACCTATCTGTGGGAGGGGCCGCTTTCCGAAAACGGCAGGACGCAGGAGGACTCGCCCTTCGGCAACGGCTTTTCGCCGCCGGGAACCGTCATCTCCGGCATTCGCCTGGAAATTCGCAAGTGGACGCAGGCGAGTGAGCGGCTGATCGCCGCTTTCGACCCGACCAGCCTGTGCTACTCGCTGGTCGAACGCGGCAATGCGGCCATAGTCACCGATTTCCGCCAGGACGGCGACGGCATGACGCGCATGCTGGTGCTCGATCGTGGCCTGACTCCGGCGCGCACCGGAGCGTTGTCGCAGCGGCTGATCGACATCGAGACCTACCGCACGCTCGCCATGCTCGGCCTGCCGCTGGCGCTGACCCTGTCCGGCCGCGCCCGCCGCATCGAGGACAGGCTTGCCCAGACCACGCTGGAAATGAAGGTCGCCGAGACCCGCGACAGCCAGACGCTGCTCGCCGACCTGACCGAATTGGCCGCGGAACTGGAGGCGGACGCGGCATCGAGCCTCTACCGCTTCGGCGCCAGCCGCGCCTATGACGGCATCGTCGTCGAGCGGCTGGAGGCGCTCGAGGAAGAAGCCGTGCCCGGCTACGACACCTGGGGCGGGTTCCTGCAGCGGCGCGTGGCACCGGCCATGCGCACCTGCCGGTCGGTCGAGGAGCGGCAAGCCAATCTGTCGCGCAAGCTGACCCGCGCCACGACGCTGCTGCGCACCTGGGTCGATGTCGAGGTCGAAAAGCAGAACCGCGACCTGCTCGCCTCGATGAACAACCGCGCCCGCCTGCAACTGCGCCTGCAGCAGACCGTCGAAGGCCTCTCGGTCGCCGCCGTCTCCTACTATGTGGTCGGCCTCATCGGCTATGTCGCCAAGGGCGCCTCGATTTTCGGCCATGCCTTCGCGCCCGAAATCGTCACCGCCGCATCGGTGCCTATCGCCATCCTGCTGGTCTGGTGGGGCGTGCGCCGCGTGCGCCAGATGCATTCCGAGCCCGGCAAGCACCCGGGCGAATAGCGGCAGCCCTTACCCTACCCCTTGTGGGGAGGTTGGCTCATGATCGCAGCGAAGCGAAGATCGTGAGACGGGGTGGGGGGCATCATAAAGCGCCGCGCCGACCCCCACCCCGCTCACTTCGTTCGCGACCCTCCCCACAAGGGGAGGGTAAGACAGCGGCAGATTGCCGCTGCGGAAGGTTCGCTCGTCCCTGGACTTGGATCTTCGCTGCCGAGATTTGCAACCATCGCGCTTCACTGGTAAAAGATTTTGACCAGTCAAGCGAAATGAGGCTGCTGATGTCCGGCCTGGCCATGCCGAAACCAGACGACGCCACGATCCGCCGGCGCGACGAGATCGTCGCCGACATGCGCATCATCGTGCCGGGCGAAGGCGTTGTCGATGCGGCCAATGCCATGCGGGCGTTCGAGAGCGACGGCCTGACCGCCTATCGCCAACTGCCGCTGGTGGTGGTGCTGCCCGAAACGGTGGCGCAGGTTTCCCGGGTGCTGAAATACTGCAACGACCGCAACATCCGCGTCGTCCCGCGCGGCTCCGGCACCTCGCTGTCGGGCGGCGCGCTGCCGCTCGAGGACGCGGTGCTGCTGGTCATGAGCCGCTTCAACCGCATCCTTGCGATCGACTACCCCAATCGCATCGTGGTCGCCCAGCCGGGCGTCACCAATCTTGGCATCACCACCGCCGTCGAGCAGGAGGGCTTCTACTACGCCCCCGATCCATCCTCCCAGATCGCCTGCTCGATCGGCGGCAACGTCGCGGAGAATTCCGGCGGCGTGCATTGCCTGAAATACGGCCTCACCGCCAACAATGTGCTCGGCATCGAGATGGTGCTGATGAGCGGCGAAGTGGTGCGGCTCGGCGGCAATCATCTCGACGCGGAAGGCTACGACCTGCTCGGCGTCATGACCGGTTCGGAAGGCTTGCTCGGCGTCGTCACCGAGGTCACCGTGCGCATCCTGAAGAAGCCGGAGACGGCGCGCGCGCTGCTGATCGGCTTTCCGACCAGCGAGCAGGGCGGCCAGTGCGTTGCCGACATCATCGGCGCCGGCATCATTCCGGGCGGTATGGAGATGATGGACCGGCCAGCGATCCACGCAGCCGAGGATTTCGTCCATGCCGGCTATCCCCTGGATGTCGAGGCACTGCTGATCGTCGAGCTCGACGGGCCGGGCGTCGAGGTCGATCATCTCATCACCGCGGTCGAGGCAATCGCCATCCGCAACGGTTCGACCACCTGCCGCATTTCGCAGTCCGAGCAGGAGCGGCTGAGCTTCTGGGCTGGCCGCAAGGCGGCATTTCCGGCGGTGGGCCGCATTTCGCCCGACTATTACTGCATGGACGGCACCATCCCACGCAAGGAATTGCCACGCGTGCTGGCCGGCATGCGCGAACTGTCGGAAAAATACGGGCTCGGCGTCGCCAACGTCTTTCACGCTGGCGATGGCAATCTGCACCCGCTGATCCTCTACGATGCCAACGTGCCGGGCGAACTCGACATGGCCGAAAGCTTCGGCGCCGACATATTGCGGCTCTGCGTCAAGGTCGGCGGCGTGCTGACAGGCGAACATGGTGTGGGGGTCGAGAAGCGAGACCTGATGCCCGAGATGTTCAACCAGGTCGACCTCGACCAGCAGATGCGCGTCAAATGCGCCTTCGATCCCAACCACCTGCTCAATCCGGGAAAAGTGTTCCCGCAGCTTCGCCGCTGCGCTGAGCTTGGACGCATGCATATTTCGGGCGGCAAGCTGCCGTTTCCGGACATTCCGAGGTTTTGAGTGGGTATGCCAGCGCTTGAACACCCCCCTCTGTCCTGCCGGACATCTCCCCCGCAAGGGGGGAGATCGGATGTCGCGTGGGGTTTCGCTAATCTCCAGCGCTGCCAGCCAGGCGAGTGGCTGAAGCTGCCAATCTCCCCCCTTGCGGGGGAGATGTCCGGCAGGACAGAGGGGGGTGCGAAGGAACGCGGCGTTTCCGCATTCGAGGGCGCGTTCTCTTCATGACCACCTTCACCCCGACCACCTCATCCGAAGTCCTCTCCACCATAGCCTGGGCCGTGGCGGAAGAGGCGCGGCTCGAAATCCTCGGCCACGGCTCCAAGCGCGGCATCGGCCGTCCGCTGCAGACGGAACACACGCTCGACCTCTCGGAACTCACCGGCGTCACCCTCTATGAACCCGCCGAACTGGTGCTGTCGGCAAAGGCCGGCACGGCGCTGGTCGGCATCGAGAAGCTGCTGGCGGAAAACGGCCAGCAGCTCGCTTTCGAACCGATGGATTACGGCCCGCTGCTCGGTGGCGAGCCGGGCAGAGGCACCATCGGTGGCGTGCTCGGCGCGAACCTGTCCGGTCCGCGCCGGCTGAAGGCGGGTGCCGCGCGCGACCATATTCTTGGCATCAACGTGGTGTCCGGGCGGGGCGAGGAATTCAAGTCGGGCGGCCGCGTGGTCAAGAATGTCACCGGTTACGATCTGTCGAAGCTGATGGCCAACAGCTGGGGCACATTGGCCGTGTTCACCGATGTCACCTTCAAGGTGCTGCCCGCGGCCGAGACCGAGGTCACGCTCGCGGTGCGTGGCCTGCTCGACGAGGCGGCAGCAAGCGCCATGGCCCTGGCGCTCGGCTCCAGCGCGGAAGTGTCGAGCGCTGCCCAACTGCCGGAGCGCATCGCCGCGCGTGTCGCCGGCGGCGCTCTCGGCAGCGATGCCGCCACGCTGTTGCGTGTCGAGGGTTTTGGTCCGTCCGTCGCCTATCGTATCGCCGCGCTGAAGACGCTGCTCGGCAAGGCCGGACCGCTGGAGGAAATTTCCGGGGACGTTTCGCGGCAGATCTGGCGCGATGTGCGCGACTGCAGGCCGTTCGCCGACGGCAGCGAGAAACCGGTCTGGCGCGTCTCGATGACGCCTTCCCAGGGTCATCAAATGGTCCTGACCTTGCGCATGCAGGCCGCCGTCAGCGCCTTCTATGACTGGCAGGGCGGGTTGGTGTGGCTGCGTATGGAAGAGGGCGATCCGGAAGCCGCTCTGCTGCGCGGTTTGTTGCGCAAACATGGCGGCGGCCATGCGACGCTGGTGCGCGCGGCACCTGCCCATCGTGCCGCGCTGCCGGTGTTCGAGCCGCAGTCGCCGGCGCTTGCCGCACTGAGCAGGCGGCTGAAGCAGGAATTCGATCCGAAGAACATCCTCAATCCCGGCCGCATGGCCCAGGACTAACGCGATGCAGACCAATTTCTCGCTTGCCCAGCTGGCCGATCCCGATGTCGCGGAATCGGAGAAGATCCTGCGCAAATGCGTGCATTGCGGCTTCTGCACCGCCACCTGCCCGACCTATGTGACGCTGGGCAACGAACTCGATTCACCGCGCGGGCGCATCTACCTGATCAAGGACATGCTGGAAAACGGCCGACCCGCCGACAAGGAGATCGTCACCCATATCGACCGCTGCCTGTCGTGCCTGGCCTGCATGACCACCTGTCCGTCGGGCGTCAACTACATGCACCTGGTCGATCATGCTCGCGCCCATATCGAGGAAACCTACAAGCGGCCGCTGCTCGACCGCCTGACCCGCGCCATGCTGGCCTTCGTGCTGCCCTATCCCCGGCGCTTCCGCGCGGCGCTCAAGCTTGCCAAGCTGGGCAAGCCGTTCATCGGCCTGTTCGAGAAGGTCCCGGCATTGAAGCCGCTTGGCGCCATGCTCAAGCTCGCGCCGGCGTCGATACCGGCAGCTTCGCCGATGGCCTCGCCAGGCATCCATGCCGGGCAGAGGGCGAAAAAGGGCCGTGTCGCCATCCTCACCGGTTGCGCGCAGTCGGTGCTCGATCCCGCCATCAACGACACGACCATTTCGCTGCTGAGGCGACTCGGCGTCGAGGTCGTGGTGCCTCTGGGCGAGGGCTGCTGCGGCGCGCTGGTCCACCATATGGGGCGCGAAGAGGCAGCCCTTGCCTCGGCCCGGCAGAACGTCGATGCCTGGACGCGCGCCATCGACCAGGGCGGTCTCGACGCCATCATCATCACCGCGTCGGGTTGCGGCACGACGATCAAGGACTATGGCTTCATGCTGCGCCTCGATCCGGCCCATGCCGAAAAGGCCGCGCGCGTGTCGGCACTGGCCAAGGACATCACCGAATATCTGGCCGCCTTTGACATGCCCGAACCGGTGCGCAAGGCGGGCACGGTCGTTGCCTATCACTCCGCCTGCTCGATGCAGCACGGCCAGAAAATCACTCGCCAGCCGAAAGAGCTGCTTACCAAGGCCGGCTTCGTCGTGCGCGAGCCGCGCGAGGGCCATCTGTGCTGCGGTTCGGCCGGCACCTACAACATCCTGCAGCCCGAGATTTCGGCCAGGCTGCGGGACCGCAAGGTGAGAAACATCGAGGCGACAGGCGCCTCGATCGTCGCCACCGGCAACATCGGCTGCATCACGCAGATCGCTTCCGCCGCCAAGATGCCCGTGGTGCACACGGTAAAACTGCTCGACTGGGCCTATGGCGGACCGAAGCCGGAAGGCGTTCTTGACGAGAATCTGATCGCCGCGGAGTAGGGCCGCGCTCGGCGGTTACTCCGCCGCCAGCCTGTCCGCCGTGCCATAAGTCGCCTCGTAAAGCGCGCGCTGGCGGCTGAGCGCCACCATCGTGTTGCGCAGCAGGATGGCCACCGTGATCGGGCCGACGCCGCCCGGAACCGGCGTGATCCAGGAGGCGACCTCGCGCACGCTTTCGGTGTCGACATCGCCGACGATGCGGCTCGTCCCGTCCGGCCCGATTTCGGCATTGATGCCGATGTCGATGACGGCAGCACCGGGCTTGACCATGTCGGCCTTGATCAGCCGTGGCTTGCCCACCGCAACGAACAGTGCGTCGGCGCGCCGCGCATGGGCTGCGACCGACCGCGTCATGTGGTGGCAGACGGTCACCGTCGCGCCTTCGCTCATCAGCAGGAACGCGATCGGCTTGCCGACGATTTCCGAATGGCCGACGATGACGACTTCCAGTCCCTTGAGATCGAGCCCGGTTTCCTTGAGCAGCTCGACCGAGGCGGCCGCCGTGCAGGGCGCGAGATCGAGCTGGTTGTAGACGATGTTGCCGATCGAGGCCGGGTGCATGCCCTCGACATCCTTGAGCGGATGCACCGCCGCCTGCAGCGTCTTGATCGGGATATGGGCGGGCACAGGTCGTTGGATGATGATGCCGGTGACGCGCGGATCGGCGTTCAGGCCGTGGATGGCGGCCTCCAGTTCGCCCGACGTGATGGTGGCGGGAAAACGCCTTTCCTCGAAATCGATGCCGGCGAGCTCGGCCTTGGCGCGCTGGTTGCGCACATAGACATCGACCGCGTCGGTATCGCCGACGGTGATCGAGATCAGTTTGGGCGGAAAACCCTCGGCTTTGGCAATCGCGGCATCCTCGCGCACGGCGGCGATGATGCGCTGGGCAACCGGGCCGCCCTTGAGATAGCGGTTGTCGTCGGACAGGGACATGGATGAACTCTTTCGTCTGGTGGCGCTCCCATAGCAAAGGAACATCGAAAATGGCAGCACGAAAGCGAACCACCATGCCTTCGGCGCGACGTTCGGGCGCAGCCTTGCCTGGGTGTCGGCTCGGTTTTCACAGGAAAACGGAAAGGGCAGCGCGGTTTCCCGTGCTGCCCTTCCTGACCGGCCGCATCCCCATACGGCCCGTCCCCCGTTATCTCCTAGACTGGCCCCTAAAAGCTCAATGCTTTGCCGGCCAAGTGATTCGCGAGAACTATTATATCACCTCGACCGTGGTTCCGACATTGACCCGCTCATAGAGGTCGACCACGTCCTCGTTGCGCATGCGGATGCAGCCAGACGACACTGCGCCGCCGATCGTCCACGGCTGGTTGGTGCCATGGATGCGGTACTCGGTCGTGCCGAGATAGAGCGCGCGCGCGCCGAGCGGGTTCTCCATGCCGCCGGCCACATAGGTCGGCAAATAGCGGCCCTTGGCCGCCTCGCGCTTGATCATCTGCGCCGGCGGGCGCCAGTCCGGCCACTCGCGCTTGTTGGTGATCTTGTGCGTGCCCGACCATTCGAAGCCTGGCTTGCCGGTGCCGACGCCATAGCGTCGCGCCTTGCCGTTCTTCTCGATCAGGAAGAGGAAATTCTGCGTCGTGTCGATGACGATCGTGCCTGGCTTTTGCGGGCCGTCATAGGCGACTTCCTGCGGCAGGTAGATCGGGTTGATCTGCGGGCGCATGACCGTGCGTTTGGCCGGAGCCTGCACGGCTGCCGTCCGCACACGGTCGGGCTGCGCCGGCTGCGCGGTACGCAGGCGCGGCTGCTGCACGACCTCACGATTCTGCCGCACGATGCCGGGCGCATTGCCCAGCTGCAGCACCCAGGGGGCGGAAAGGTCGGGGCTGACCATCACCGGAGGCCTGTCGGCATAGCGGTCGTCAGCGGCTGAGGGCGTGACGCCGGAGGCAAACACAGCCATGGCGCCGAGCACGGGAAACAAAACTCTCTTCATCGGGAACGCACCCTTGATCGTCTGATAAAACCGGGTGGAAACGACCTCCCGGTTCAGCGATCATTGGCGCGCAAGCAGCAACCGAAACATGAATCGGAATGCGTAAAATGCGGTTCTGTCAGTAAACCTTTTGGTGTGGTTACCGCCGGGTTCAGGAATCTGGTAAAGCCGCAGTAAATACAGCGCAAGCGCATTAACGAATGGATTTTGGCCAATGGAAAAAGACAATACCGGCCTGCTCGCCGGTCCCGACGGTGTCGCGCGCTGCTTCTGGCATGGCAATTTGCCCGACTATCTGCACTATCATGACCATGAATGGGGCCGGCCGGTGTCGGACGACCGCAGGCTGTTCGAAAAGATCTGCCTCGAAGGTTTCCAGTCGGGCCTGTCGTGGCTGACCATACTGCGCAAGCGCGAGAATTTTCGCGAGGCCTTCGCTGGCTTCGACTTCGACAAGGTCGCCGCCTTCACCGACAAGGATGTCGAGCGCCTGCTTGGCAATGCCGGCATCATCCGCCATCGCGGCAAGATCGTCTCGACCATCAACAATGCCAAGCGCGCCCGCGAAATGGTGGACGAGTTCGGCTCGCTGGCCGCCTGGTTCTGGAAGTTCGAGCCCGGCAAGGACGAGCGGCCCAGGATCGTCGACCTCGCCCACCTGCGCGCCAACCCGACCACGGCGGTCTCGGTGCGGATTTCGAAGGAATTGAAGAAGCGCGGCTGGAGTTTTGTCGGCCCGACCACGGTCTATGCCTTCATGCAGGCCATGGGCCTGGTCAACGACCACCTCGAGGGTTGTGTTTGCCGCAAGGAGGTCGAGAAGGAAAGGAAGGCTTTCAAGCGGCCGAAATAGGGCTCAGGTGCCGTTGATGCTGGCCAGGAACAGGCCGGCGACGATCGCAACCACGGTGGCCACCGTCGGGTAGATCACCAGCAGGCCGGTCACCAATGCATCGCGCATCGAAGGCCCCTTGCCGATATCGGCCGGTATCTCGAATGGCCCGGCGGGCTGGCCAGCCATCTTCGGAGCGCGGATGTCGGCCGGACGCAAGCGCGCCGGCAGTTCGCCGGCATCGCTGTTGGCATGGAATTTTGTTGCGCTGGTCATGTCCCGAACCCCTTCATGTGGTGCGCTATATCGGCCGCGATTGTGTCGGCACGATGCCGTGCTCATGGCCGGACTGTTTCATTTTCGGTTCGTTTTTGTTTCAAGCGTTTTCCTTCTCCCCTTGTGGGAGAAGGTGGATCGGCGCGCAGCGCCGAGACGGATGAGGGGTGTTCCAGCGGAGTGAGACGTTGACGTTCCCTGGAACACCCCTCATACGACCTCGCTTCGCGAGGCCTTCTCCCGCAAGGGAGAAGGCAGAGGCGCTGACCCTTGCCGGTCCCCGCTGCATCGGTTAGGACACGCGCACTCAAAATAAGTCGTCATTTACCTAGCAAAAAGACCCATCTCATGGCCGACAAATCGGAAAAGACGAAAGCGCGGCTGCCGCGCGGTTTTGCCGACCGCAGCGCCGAGGACATCCGCGCCGTCGAGAAGATGATGGCGACGATCCGCTCGGTCTATGAGCTCTATGGCTTCGAACCGGCCGACCAGCCGCTGATCGAGTACACCGACGCGCTGGGCAAATTTTTGCCCGACCAGGACCGGCCGAACGAGGGCGTGTTCTCGTTCCAGGACGATGACGACCAGTGGCTGTCGCTGCGCTATGACCTCACCGCGCCGACGGCGCGCTTCGTCGCCGAGAATTATGAGCGCCTGCCAAAACCCTACCGCAGCTACCGCTCCGGCTGGGTGTTCCGCAACGAGAAGCCGGGGCCCGGCCGCTTCCGCCAGTTCATGCAGTTCGACGCCGACACGATCGGCACGCCGGGTGTCGCGGCGGACGCCGAGATGGCCATGATGATGGCCGACGTTATGGAAGCGCTCGGCATCAACCGCGGCGACTACGTCATCCGCGTCAACAACCGCAAGGTGCTGGATGGTGTGCTGGAGGCGATCGGTCTTGGCGGCGACGACAATGCCGGCCGCCGGCTGACCGTGCTGCGCGCCATCGACAAGCTGGACAAGCTCGGTCCGGAAGGCGTGAAGCTCCTGCTTGGCCCGGGGCGCTGGGACGGCGGCAAGGAAGGTGAGGGAGATTTCGCCAAGGGTGCCGGGCTGGAGAACGTGCAAGCCGAGGCGGTTCTTCTCGCCACGGCGAAGAATGCACAGGCCGGCCGGGATGCCATAGTCAGTTCGAACGCGATCTACCAGGAAGGCGTTGGCGAACTCTCGACGATCGAGGCTCTGGTCAGGGCGGCGGGATACGGCGAAGACCGTATTGCCATGGACCGCTCCGTCGTGCGCGGCCTCGAATACTACACTGGCCCGGTCTTCGAGGCCGAGCTTCTGGCCGAAATTCCCAACGAAGACGGCCAGATCGTGCGCTTCGGTTCGGTTGGTGGCGGCGGCCGTTATGATGGCCTGGTCTCGCGTTTCCGTGGCGAGCCGGTGCCGGCAACCGGCTTTTCTATCGGCGTTAGCAGGCTGATGACGGCGCTGAAGAACCTCGGCAAGCTCGACAGCGCCGATGTGATCGCGCCGGTCGTCGTGCTGGTGATGGACAAGGACACTGACAGCCTCGGCCGCTACCAGAAGATGGTGAGCGAGCTGCGCTCCGCCGGCATCCGCTCCGAAATGTATCTCGGCGGCGCCGGGATGAAGGCGCAGCTTAAATATGCCGACCGGCGAAATTGCCCGGTCGCTGTCATCCAGGGCGGCGACGAGCGCGCCAAGGGCGAGCTGCAGATCAAGGATTTGATCGAAGGCGCGCGCATGTCGGCCGAGATCACCGACAACGCCGAATGGCGCGCAGCGCGCCCCGCGCAGGTGACGGTGGCCGAAAGCGAGCTGGTCGCCGAGGTGAGGCGGATATTGGCGGCGCAGGCCGAGGAACGGTCTAAGTGACGAGCGCAGCCCCCTCTTGTCCTTCTCCCCTTGTGGGAGAAGGTGGCCTCGCGGAGCGAGGTCGGATGAGGGGTGTTCCAGGGAATGCCAACGTCTCATTCCGTCACGTACCCCTCATCCGTCTCGGCGCTGCGCGCCGATCCACCTTCTCCCACAAGGGGCCCGTTGCGTTATTGATCTCCGGGCGTGAGAGGAGAAGGCAAGGGCAATACGGAGGGGTT
>NZ_JAIUIQ010000030.1:0-75018 GCF_020165735.1 Mesorhizobium sp. B283B1A | reverse complement strand
GGTGTCGAGCGAAGCTCGACGGAGTGGGGGTCGACCTCGCACATCACTCATTTCCGCACCGCCCCAAAAGTGATGCCGCGCAGCAATTGCTTGCGAAGCAGAATGGTGAAAACCAGGATCGGCACCAGGAAGATCGTCGTGCCGGCCGCCACCGCCGGCCAGTCCTGGCCGCCTTCGCCGATGATGGTCGGGATGAAAGGCGGTGCCGTCTGTGCCGTACCGGAGGTAAGGAGCGCCGCGAACGCGTATTCGTTCCAGGCGAAGATCAGGCAGAAGATGGCGGTTGCGGCAATGCCGGTCGTCGCCTGCGGCAGCACGGTGCGCCAGAAAGCCTGCAGCCGCGTGTAGCCGTCGATCATCGCCGCCTCTTCATATTCGCGCGGGATCTCGTCGATGAAGCCTTTCAGGAGCCACACCGCCAGCGAGACATTGACCGCCGTGTAGAGCAGGATCATGCCGAGTGCGGTGTCGGAGAGGCCAAGCTCGCGGTACATCAGGTAGATCGGGATGGCGACGGCGATCGGCGGCATGAAGCGCGTCGACAGGATGAAGAACAAAAGGTCGTCCGCGAGCGGCACCTTGAAGCGCGAAAAACCATAGGCCGACAGCGTGCCGAGGAAGACGGCGCAAAAGGTCGAGCCGAAGGCGATGATCAGCGAGTTGGCGAAGCGCGGCAGGAAGTTGGACGGGCCGGCGATCACCATGTTGCGCTTGCGCACCGTCTCGTCGCAGAAGCCGGTCGCCGGTCCCAGCGAGTTGATGTACTCCGGCGTCTGCCTTGTGCGCGTCGTGAACAGGTTGCAGTAACCCTCGATGCTAGGCTGGAACAGGACCTTGGGGGGATAGGCGATCGAGTCCGGCGGCGTCTTGAAGCTGGTGGCGAAGATCCACAACAGCGGCACGATCGAGATTAACGCGTAGGCGATGATGATCGCGCTGGCGATGCGCTTCGAGTTGGCCGAGGGGGCGACGACCGAATGGGCAGTGGTCAGGCTCATCTCTGCTTCACCTTGTTGAGCGCCTTGACGTAGATGTTGGCGAGGCCAAACACTGCGACGAACAGGATGATGGCGAAGGCCGAGGAATAGCCGGTGCGCCAGCTCTCGAAAGCCTGCCGCTTCAGCGTGATCGAGGCGACTTCGGTGGTCGATCCAGGCCCGCCGCCGGTCAACAGATTGACCATGTCGAACATCTTGAAGTTCTCGATGCCGCGAAACAGCACCGCCAGCATGATGAAGGGCAGCGCCATAGGCAGCGTGATCGACCAGAATTGCCGCCAGTTGGAGGCGCGGTCGACCTCGGCCGCCTCATAGATGTATTCGGGGATCGAGCGCAGGCCCGCGAGGCAGATCAGCATCACGTAGGGCGTCCACATCCAGGTATCGACGATGATGATCGACCACGGCGCCAGCGACACGTTGGAGAGCATCTGGATGCTTGTCGGTGGAATGCCGGAGACGAACGAGATGACATAAGAGAACAGGCCGATCTGCGGTTCGTAGAGGAAGCGCCAGAAATTGCCGACCACCGCCGGCGACAGCATCATCGGTACCAGGATCAGCGTCGTCCAGAAGGCGTGGCCGCGGAACTTCCTGTCGATCAGCCAGGCCAGCGTGAAGCCGATCAGCGTCTGCAAAAGGATCGTCCAGAACACGAAATGCGCGGTCGTCTGCATGGCGATCCAGATATCCTTGTCGCCGAGGATGCGCTGATAGTTGGCAAAGCCGAGATTTTTCACCACTTCGTTGGGCCGGTTGGCCCGGTAATTGGTGAAGGAGAGATAGATCGCCCAGAACAGCGGGAAGATGTTGATGGCCAGCAGCAACAGGATCGTCGGCGAAATGAACAGCCAGGCGAGGCCCTTGTCGCTGATGCCCCGGACCTTGCGGGCCAACGGCTCCGGGGTCGCCCGGGCAACGTTCTCCGCGGTCCGATTGAGCATGGTGAGTCCTGCTTCGGTCACTTTAAATCGTCTCTGTCATGGAATTTATCTGAACCGCGTCCCGTGCCAAGGGTGGCACGGGACCAAGAGCATGATGCCGAAAAGTGTGAAACGGTTTTCGGACGACATCATGCTCACTCTGTCTTTGGTCCGGAGCGGATGATTTCTGGTCGATTCGACCTGAAATCATCCGCCTCTGGCCTAGCTCGGGAGGAGCCGGTTACATTTTGCCATCGTCCTGGAATACCTGCGTCCAGTCCTTGACCAGGCCGTCAAGCGCATCCTTGGCCGAACCCTGGCCGGCGACGACATAGTCGTGGAAGCGCTTCTGCGAGGCCTGCAGCAGCGGGGCGTAGCTCGGCTCGGCCCAGAAGTCCTTCACGATGGCCATCGAGTCGAGGAAGGTCTGCGCATAGGGCTGGCTGGCCGGGAATTTCGGATCCTTCACCACGGCGTTCAGGCAGGAATAGCCGCCAAGCGACCACCACTTTGCCTGCACGTCCTTGTTGGCGAACCACTTGATGTATTTCAGCGCCGATTCCTGCTTGTCGGAATAGGACACTACCGAAATGCCCTGGCCGCCGAGCTGGGCGAACTGTTCGCCGTCGGGGCCCTTGGGATTGACGAAATAGCCGATCTTGTCGCCGCCGACATTCTCGTCCTTCTGCAGGCCTGGCCAGGTGAAGGCGAAGTTCATGTGCATCGCCACCTGGCCGGATTTGAAGGCATCGACGCCTTCGCCCATGTAGCTGTTCGACGCGCCCGGCGGGGTGCAGCAATCATAGAGGGCCTTGTAGAACTCCAGCCCCTTCACCGACTTGTCGGAGTTGACGAAGCCTTCCATTTCGTAGGGCTTCTTCGGATTCTCGTATTGGAAGCCGTAGCTGTAGAGCACGTCCATGGCGCCCATGGTGATGCCTTCGGAGCCGCGCTCGGTATAGATCGAAGCGCCATAGACGGTCTTGCCGTCGATCTGCCGCTTCTGGAAGAATTCGGCGATCTGCTTCAGCTGGTCGAAGGTGGCCGGCGGGCCGAGATCCCAGCCATACTTCTCCTTGAATTCCTTCTGCAGTTCCGGCTTGGAGAACCAGTCCTTGCGATAGGTCCAGCCGACGACGTCGCCCATGGCCGGCAGCGCCCAGTAGTTCGGCGTGTTCTTCGGCCATTCCGAATAGCCGACCACGGTTGCCGGCACGAAGTCGTCCATGCTGATCTTCTCCTTGTCGAAGAAGTCGTTCAGCTTGACGTAGTGGCCGTTCTCGGCGGCGCCGCCGATCCATTGGCTGTCGCCGATGATCAGGTCGCAGAGCTTGCCGTGCGAATTCAGCTCGTTGAGGAAACGGTCGGCGTAATTCGTCCACGGCACGAATTCGAATTTCATGCCGATGCCGGTTTCCTTGGTAAAATCCTTGGACAGTTCGACAAGCGCGTTTGCCGGATCCCAGGCGGCCCAGCACAGCGTCAGGTCTTCAGCGTGCGCGGCGTTCGAGACGGCTGTCGACGCTGATATCGCCGAGGTCAGTCCCAACGCCAGTTTAAAGCTCGATTTCATGCCTTCCTCCCATTTGCGAAACGCGCCCGGATGACGGTTTCAAGAGCCCTCAACCCCTCTCCTCAGGGGCCCAAACATGGCAGCGCCAGAGCACCGCGGATGTTTAGTAATTTGTTTAGTGATGCAATTTTTACTAAACAAGGCAAGCGAATTCGTCGCTGCGCCGCAACATGACGGCGCCGGCATCTGAAAACGTTGGGAAAAGCGCCGAGCGTGGTGTCGACGGGCGCGGAGTCTGGAGGCCGTGCGGGCTGATTTCGACCAGGCTCGCAGGCCGTCTCCCGGCTCAGTCGACCTTCTTGGTGCTCACCATGACTGTCCGGATCGGTGGTGCCGGCGGCAGCAGCGCGCGGATGTCGCCGAAAGGAAATATCGGCTCGAAGCGGAAGGCTTCGGCTTGCGAGGCTTGCTCACCATTGCACTGGCCGGAGCGAAAAAGGTTCTGCGTCCGGGCGGCGTCGGCGAAGCGGTCCGGGTCCTGCGATTGGTGCATGCAGATGGCTTGCGCCTTGATCTCGGTATGGTTGGAAATATCGACATAGTGCGTCGGCGAAAATCCGGTGCCGCCCATCGTGTCGGCATGCAGCACCGGAACGCCGAACGAGGCCGCGATGCGCACGCCGTCGGACAGCGCGCGGTGGTCGGCGTGATAGTCGTTGGGCGCGTGCGTGATCACAAGGTCCGGCCCGATCTCGCGAATGAGCCCTTTCAGTGCGCCGATCAGCGCGGCGTCGGCCACCAGCTCGCCGTCGGGAAAGTCGAGGAAGCGCGGCGTCGCCCCCAGCAGCGCGGCCGCGGCCGTGGCTTCCTCGCGCCGGACACGGGCGAGAATGACAGGATCGCTCTTGCCGCCCCTGGCCCCATCCGTGGCCACGGCAAAAGTGAGTTCTGCGCCTTGCGCCGCATAGGCGGCCATCGTACCGAACATGAAGATCTCGATGTCGTCCGGATGCGCACCGAGAGCCAGTATTTTCAATGCGTCTCTCCCCGGAAATGGAACAACGTGACGAACGGAATCCTGCTCGCGCTAATCGCCTATGCAAGCTATTCGGGCAGCGATGCCGTTATCAAGAGCCTGGGCGGACAGTTCACCGTCTTCGAGATCGGTTTCTTCGCGACCTTGTTTGCCGGCTGTTTCCTGTTCTTCACCCGCCCGGCGGGCGAACGCTGGCGCGATTTCTGGCGCATGAAGCGGCCATGGGCCGTGCAGGCGCGGGCTTGGGCCGGCATCGCGTCCGGCGTACTCAGCGTCTATGCTTTCACCCACATTCCCCTGGCCGAAGTCTACGCCTTGATCTTCCTGGCACCCTTGCTGGTCACCATCCTGTCGACCGTCATCCTGAAGGAAAAGGTCGGCCCCTGGCGATGGCTGGCCGTGGTCGCCGGCTTTGCCGGGGTGATGCTGGTGGTGCGGCCGGGCTTTCGTGAATTGAACCTCGGCCATCTGGCCGCTTTCGTGGTTGCCTTCCTCGCCGCGACCAGCGTCATCCTGATGCGCTCGCTCGCCCAGCAGGAGAAGCGCACGTCGATGCTCGGCGTGCTTGTCGGCTACGGCTTGGTGTTCAACGGGCTCGGCGCCGCCGCCACCTCTTTCACCTTGCCGAATGCCATGCAGCTGGTCTGGCTGGCGTTGGCGGGCGCCTTCACCGCAGGCGGACAATTGCTGCAGCTGCTCGCCGCCAAATACGCCCCGGCCAACCGGATAGCGCCGACGCATTATTCGCAGATCGTCTGGGCGGTCATCCTCGGCGCGCTGTTCTTCCAGGAATATCCCGACTGGCTGTCGTTGGTCGGCCTCGCGGTCGTCGGCGGTTCCGGCTTGCTGACCATGGTGCGCGAGGAAGTAAGGCTGGGCACGGTGCGCTGGAACCCGTTTTCGCGGACCCGGCTCTGAGCTGGTGCCAGTTGCACGGCGACCGTGACCGCTGATATGCGGACGCGATGACCGCAAAACCCTTGCCGGAGCTTCCGGTATCAGCCGTGCTGCCGGCGCTGAGCGAGGCGCTTGGCTCCGATTACAGCGCCGTGCTGGTGGCGCCACCCGGCGCCGGCAAGACGACGCTGGTGCCGCTGGCGCTGCTCGACGCGCCGTGGCTGAGTGCGGGCAAGATCGTGCTGCTCGAACCGCGCCGGCTTGCCGCTCGCGCCGCCGCCCGCCGCATGGCTGAACTGCTCGACGAAGAACCCGGCGCCACCATCGGCTATGCCATGCGCATGGAAAACCGCACCTCGGCAAAAACCAGGATATTGGTCGTCACCGAAGGCGTGCTGGCGCGCATGATCCTCGACGATCCCGAATTGCCCGGCGTCTCGGCGGTGATCTTCGACGAATTCCACGAGCGTTCGCTCGATGGCGATTTCGGCTTGGCGCTGGCGCTCGATGTGCAAGGCGCCCTGCGGCCGGACCTGCGGCTGCTGGTGATGTCGGCGACACTCGATGGCGCGCGCGTCGCAAAACTCCTGTCGGGCGCGCCGGTAGTCGAAAGCGAGGGCCGTGCCTTCCCCGTCGACATCCGCTACGACGAACGACCTGCCGGCATCCCTATCGAGGACGCCATGGCCAAGGCGATCCGCAACGCTCTCGCGGACGAAAGCGGCAGCGTGCTTGCCTTCCTGCCCGGCCAGCGCGAGATCGAGCGCACCGCCGAGCGGCTGGCCGGCAAGGCCGGCGCCGACACAGATATCGTGCCGCTCTATGGCATGCTCGACGGCAAAGCGCAGGACGCGGCGATCAAGCCGGCGCAACTAGGCCGCCGCAAGGTGGTGCTGGCGACCTCGATCGCGGAAACCTCGATCACCATCGACGGCGTGCGTGTCGTCATCGATTCCGGCCTGTCGCGGCTGCCGCGCTATGAGCCGGCCAGCGGTCTCACCCGGCTGGAGACGGTCCGCGTCAGCAAGGCTTCCGCCGACCAGCGCGCCGGCCGCGCCGGGCGCACGCAGGCTGGCGTCGCCATCCGGCTGTGGCGCGCCGAGCAGACGACGGCATTGCCAGCCTTCACGCCGCCGGAAATCCTCGAAGCGGACCTTTCGGGCCTGCTGCTCGACTGCGCCGCCTTTGGCGTCGCCGATCCCGCGACGCTCGCCTTCCTCGATCCGCCGCCGGCCCCGGCGCTCAAAGAGGCAAGGGTGCTGCTGCGCGCGCTCCATGCCATCGACGAGGCCGGGCGTCTGACCGAAGCGGGCGCGTCGATGCGCAAGCTCGCTCTGCCGGTGCGGCTGGCGCATATGGTCGCCGAGGCTGCGAAGAGCGGCGATGCCGGGGAGGCCGCCATGCTGGCCGTGTTGCTCACCGAACGCGGGCTTGGCGGCGACGGCGCTGATCTGGAGCGACGGCTGATGCGCTTTCGTGGGGAGAGATCGCCGCGCGCCACCGCCGCGCGGCAACTGGCTGAGAGGCTGGCAAGGCAGGTGGGCGGTACAAAACAAAGCGAAGCTGCTTCAGCCGGTCCTCTGCTCATCCACGCCTGGCCGGACCGCGTCGCCAAGGCGCGCGGTGAACGCGGGCGTTTCGTGCTGGCCAATGGCTCTGGCGCCATGCTCGATGCCGCCGATCCGCTGGCCGGCGAGCCGTTTCTGGTCGTCGCCGACCTGCACGGCAAGGCGCAGAATGCGCGCATCGCGGCAGCGGCGGCAATCGGCGAGGACGACATCCGCGCCGCGCTGGCCGACCGGATCGAAACGCGCAGGCAAACGAGCTTCGATCGCGAGCGCCGCGCCGTGCGGGTGCGCGAAACCGTGCGCATTGGCGCCATCACGCTCGCCGAGCGCATGCTGCCGGCGCCTTCAGGCGCGGATGCGGACAGGGCGATCCTCGATGCCTTGCGCGAACACGGATTGTCGCTGCTGAGCTGGGGCAAGGAGGCCGAGACGCTGCGCCAGCGGCTCGCCTGGCTGCATCGTGGGCTTGGGTCGCCCTTGCCCGACATGTCGGATGCGGCGCTTCTCGAACATCTCGACGACTGGCTGCTGCCGTTCCTGTCCGGGGCCGCATCCTTCGCCGCCATTGATTCAGGCGCCATTTCCGCCGGGCTGGCTTCGCTCGTGCCGCACGACCTCCAGCGCAAGATCGACACGCTGGCGCCGACCCATTTCGACGCGCCGTCCGGCAGCCACGTACCGATCCGCTACGACGGCGAATGGCCGGTGCTGGCTATCCGCGTGCAGGAACTGTTCGGCCTCGACCGGCATCCTTCGATTGCCAACGGCACGGTACCGCTGACGCTGGAACTGTTGTCTCCGGCGCACCGGCCGATCCAGACCACGCGCGACCTGCCCGGCTTCTGGCGCGGCTCCTGGGCGGATGTGCGCGCCGACATGCGCGGCCGCTATCCCAAGCATGTCTGGCCGGAAAATCCGCTGCTCGCCGCCGCTACCGCCCGCGCCAAGCCCAGAGGCACCTAGCCTCGGGAAGCTTGGGCGGACCGCTTGGATCAGGAGGGGTTCCTTGAAAATTTGGCGCAAACATCAACCAGTTCGTCATCCATGGGCTGAGCAAGGAGCGCAGCGACGCGGCGCAGACCCGAGGATCCATGCCGGGACTCTGAAGCGTCACCACGGTCCAGAATTCTGCACCGCTGCACTCCACGTCCAGGGTCGCGGCATGGATCCCAGGGTCTCCGCGACGGAGCTTCGCTCCGCTTCGCCCAGGGATGACGACGTCGGGGGGCTTCGGCCAATCGCGAATGCCGACTGCGCACCGCTACTAGCGCTTGCCCTCCTGCGGCTGTAATCCATGGCCATGATCAACGTTTTGCGTTCGCCCGATTTCCAGCAGAGCCAGCGATTGCGCCTCAACACGCTGATCCGGCTGCGCTGGCTTGCCATTGTCGGCCAGAGCGTGACGGTGCTCGTCGTCGCCTATGGCCTGAAATTCCCGCTGCCGGTCAGCCTGTGCTTCGCGCTGATCGCCTGCTCGGCCTGGATGAACCTGTATCTCGCTTTCCGCTTTCCGGCGGCGCACCGGCTCACCCCGTTCGCGGCCTTCGGCATCCTGATCTTCGACAGCCTGCAGCTTGCCGGCCTGCTTTACATGACCGGTGGCCTGACCAATCCGTTCTCGCTGCTGATGACCGTGCCTGTCGTCATCTCGGCGACGTCGCTGCCCTTGCGGCTGACCGCGCTGCTCGGCGGGTTGGTGATGATCGCGGCGACCTTGCTTGTGTTCATCCACCTGCCGCTGCCTTGGCACGAGGGCGCGCCGCTGGAGATGCCCTTCATCTATGTCGCCGGCATGTGGATGGCGGTGCTGTCCTCGATCGCCTTCACGGCGATGTACGCCTTCCGGGTGGCGGCCGAAGCCCGGCTTCTGGCCAATGCGCTTGCCGCCACGGAACTGGTGCTGCAGCGCGAGCAGCACCTTTCGGCGCTCGACGGCCTCGCGGCGGCGGCGGCGCACGAGCTTGGCACGCCGCTCGCCACCATCACGCTTGTCGCCAAGGAGATGGAAAAGGCGCTTGGCAAGGATCCGAAATACGGTGAGGACGTAAAATTGCTTCGCTCCCAGAGCGAACGCTGCCGTGAAATCCTCAAGCGCCTCACCAGCCTGTCGACCGAGGGCGAAGCGCATCTTTCCCGTCTGCCGCTGACCTCGCTGGTCGAGGAGGTCACCGCGCCGCATCGCGACTTCGGCATCTCGATCAAGCTTCGCCCCGGCGAGCGAACCGGGCCGGAACCGGTCGGGCGCCGCAATCCGGGCGTCATCTACGGCCTCGGCAATTTGGTCGAGAACGCCGTCGATTTCGCCCGCAAGAGCGTCACCGTGCGCTGGAGCTGGGACGAGGCCATCGTCACCTTCTCGATCATCGACGACGGCCCCGGTTTCCCGCCCGAGATCATCGACCGCATCGGCGAGCCCTATATGTCGACGCGCCAGGGCAATGAAGCCGGCGGTGGCCTGGGGCTTGGCCTGTTCATCGCCAAGACGCTGCTCGAACGCTCCGGCGCCACGCTCGACTTCCGCAACTCGAGCGGCTTGGGCGAGGGCGCCGTGGTGCAGATTTCGTGGCCCAGAAACGTCTTCCTGAACCCGGAATCGGCGCCCGCGACGATGTTTGACACTGCGTAAATTGGACAATAGCGACGCAAAACTATATCTGCGTAAAATTAAGGCAGCAGGATTTTCAAGACGATGACTGGCGGTGAAAATATCGGTGCAATGGTTGAAGGCGAGGACACCTCCCTTCTGATCGTCGATGACGACAAGCCGTTCCTCACACGCCTGGCCCGGGCCATGGAAACCAGGGGTTTCGTGGTCGAGACGGCCGAGAGCGTCGAGGAGGCGGTCGGCAAGGCGCGCGCCAACCCGCCGGCCTACGCCGTGGTAGACATGCGGCTCGGCGACGGCAACGGGCTCGACGTCGTTGCCGCCATCCGCGAGAAGCGCGAGGACTCCCGCACCATCATCCTGACCGGCTACGGCAACATCGCCACCGCGGTGACCGCGGTAAAACTCGGCGCCGTCGATTATCTGTCGAAACCCGCCGATGCCGACGACATCTTCGCCGCACTCACCCGCACCGCCGGCGAGCGCGCCGCGCCTCCGGAAAATCCGATGTCGGCCGACCGCGTCCGCTGGGAGCACATCCAGCGTGTCTACGAAATGTGCGAGCGCAACGTTTCCGAAACCGCGCGCCGGCTCAACATGCATCGCCGCACGCTGCAGCGCATACTGGCCAAGCGCGCGCCGCGCTGAACAGAGCTTCGTCATCCTTGGGCGTAGCGACGCGGCGCAGACCATAGATGACGAAGTGATGGGCGTTCCCAGCCAAACGTCGAGGCACGCCATCTGCCAACGCGAACTATACAGACTTAGGAAACCAGAAGTCTTGCGGTGCCGGCGACGCCTGCGCATCATTGTAGCGATAGGAACCCGGCCGCCACACCAGGCAACGGAGGATACATGCACGACGAGCGGCTAAAATCCGTCTTCCGCGAATTTCTCGACAGCGAGGCGGCCGGCGGCGTCATCCTCATGGTGGCCGCCGCGCTGGCGCTGATCGTCGCCAACTCGCCGCTCTCGCAAACCTATTTCTCCGTTCTCCATGCCTATCTCGGGCCGCTCAGCGTCTCGCACTGGGTCAATGACGGGCTGATGGCGGTGTTCTTCCTGCTCGTCGGCCTCGAGATCAAGCGCGAGATGCTGGACGGCCAGTTGTCCACCTGGCCCAGGCGCGTGCTGCCGGGTGTCGCGGCCGCCGGCGGCATGGTGGTGCCGGCGCTGGTCTATGTCTTCGTCAACCGCGGCAATTCGGCCGCGCTCGCCGGCTGGGCCATCCCGACCGCCACCGACATCGCTTTCGCGCTCGGCGTGCTGTCGCTGCTCGGCAGCCGCGTGCCGGCATCGCTGAAGGTTTTCCTCACCGCGCTTGCCATCATCGACGACCTCGGCGCCGTCATCATCATCGCCATCTTCTACACCAGCGGCCTGTCGCTGGCGTATCTGGGGGCGGCCTTCGCCGTCATTGCCGCGCTCGTCGTGCTCAACCGCATGCGGGTGATGACGCTGGTGCCTTACCTGGTACTCGGCGCCATATTGTGGGTGCTGGTGCTGAAATCGGGCGTCCATGCCACGCTTGCCGGCGTGGCGCTGGCTTTGACCATTCCGCTCGAACGCTCCGCCGGGATCGGCCATGACCTCGACCATTCGCCGCTGCATCGGCTCGAACATGGCCTGCACAAGATCGTGCCTTTCATCGTCATTCCGATCTTCGGCTTCGCCAATGCCGGCGTTTCGTTCGCCGGCCTGAGCCTTGGCGCGCTGATCGAGCCGTTGACGCTGGGTGTCGCCGCCGGCCTCGTGCTCGGCAAGCTGGTCGGCGTCTTCGGCTCCTCCGCGCTCGCCATAGGGCTTGGCCTGGCTGATTTGCCGGCCCATGCCGGCTGGCGGCATATGATCGGCATTTCGCTGCTCTGCGGCATCGGCTTCACCATGAGCCTGTTCATCGGCCTGCTTGCCTTCGCCAGCGATGTCGCGCTGCAGGACGCCGTCAAGGTCGGCATCCTCGCCGGCTCCTTCATCGCCGCCATCCTCGGCGCCGCCGTGCTGTTGATGGCACCGGCGGCTGGCGAGGAGAGCGAGGAGTAGCGCGCGTCCGGAAGCTACTCACTCTCCCCGTCGAGCGCCGGCACCGACACGCCTGCCAACTCCGCCGCCAGCAGCCGCGAAGCCCCGGCGCGCGCGATCCGCAGCATCAGCGCCTTGCGCGTTGCCGCCGCCATGCGGTGCTCGGGTGCATCGCGCAGGATTTCCGCGCCGTAGCCGTCGGAGAGGATGAAGCCGCACTCCTCCGGAAAAATCTCCGAAGGTACGCCGGGATGGGTGGCGAAAAAGAACCGGTCGGAATGCAGCCGGTAGTCGGGCCATTTGCGATCGACACGAAAATCCTCGATCGAGGATTTGATCTCGATGATCCAGATGTCGCCTTGCCGGGTCAGCGCCACGAGATCGGCGCGGCGGCCGGTCGCCAGCGACAGCTCAGGCAACACATGCGCGCCCATTTCCATGAGCAGCCGCTGCACGCCACGCCGCACCAGCATGGCACGCTCCGACTGGCGCCCGTCGATCAATGGATTGATTGCAATAGGGGAGATGATTGGCATGCAGGCACCATGCCAGATTCTGTTCACGGTTTGAACTCTTTGTGGAGACGATTATCGGTTTGAGAAACCCAGCATGAAAATAGGATACCTGACAGGCCGGCAATTTTACCGCTTAAGGATCAGGCACTCAGAGGCAGGGATATCACCAGCCATGTCGATCTTCTTGTTGATCAGGCCGGGAGGAAGGGTACTTTCAACAACAAACCCAAGCTGTCTACATGCAATTACGCATCGAGCCACGGCGGGGTCGATGTTACCTCCGCTTAGAGAAGCAGGGGCAGTCGTCTGCCCGCATGAGGCGCGTGCGCCATCTCCTTCTCGATGCATCTCGAAGGATTGAACGCTATCACATCCGGCGATGCCGAACGCCACAGCGGCTAAGGCGAGATGCTTGCGAGTTGGTTTGTTCATGGTGCCAGCCCCTGTATGCATCACCTTAACGCGTTACCCAGCCGTAGGAGAATGGCTATAGGGAGAGGTTACCTTTGAGGTAACTGGGCGGTAGGCTATCCGTAATGGCTACGCGTTCTATTGTGGAACCTGTGACTGACGCCCCTGGGCAGTCTCAGCCTAAGATACTGCAATCTTCTAAGTGAATTTCAAAAGACAGGATTCTGTCTATTCGGCCTTCCACTGTTATGGAATTGCCTCTTTGCAGCATATGCAGGCGATCAAGCCAGGTTTCATCGAACTGCATAAAAACTTGCGTGTTAAGCTCTCGTTCCGGGGGGCCGTAAGTGACGACGACCATCGATTTCCCGCCGGATTGGGTGGGCTCATAAACATTTCGCACCGAGCCGGTGAATCGTATCCATTTCCCGACGTATGGGCGAACCAGCGGCTCGCTTTGTATTGATGTCCTGTCAATGCGGAGGGCTACCAAAAAATCTGGGTCCACGTTCTCAGGGACATAGAGTCTGATACCTAAAACCGTGGGAACAAGAGGTCGCGGCGGGCTTGGCAACGACACAGGCGCTAGCCCATTCGGTATTGCAATTGGAAGTGATTTTGCCCTGCGGACTTCCATAGTCAAGAAAAGAAACCCAACCACAAAGGCAGGGAAAATCGACCATGGGGGAGAGGCCAGAAAGAAGGCTATTACGCTGCCGACCCAGCCCAGTTCGTGCATGTGAGCAATGATGACATCGAGCCTTGCTCCCCAATCGAATACCGAGACCACCCAGCGGAATACGCCAGGCGCAAAAGCGAAGACGGCCAGAACGCTTGGCCAGTGAGATTTGATCCCCTTTCCCATGCGCGATTCATATCAGCGCCGCCCTGATTCATCATCGGGTTTTGTGAAATATATAATCGTCGTTTGTGGGAGCGCTGATCGGTTTGAGAAACCCAAAAGCCCCCAAAAGAAGTCAGGCCTCAGCTCTTGAAGGCCTAATTGGGAGGCAATACCATCGACTCGATGGGGTTGGTGAAGTGACGTTGAACGACGATAAGGGCGAACATCTTTGGGCATTTGACCTTGCCGCTTTGCGCGAGGCCTTCGGCAAGTACGTTCAGGAGCACAAGACCACGGTTCCTGAATGGGGCGAACACGCCAAGCTGTTCCTCGAAAAACAGAGAGATCACCAGGTACAGTCCCGCCTTCCGTGATCGCACCATATTTTCCTGAGTATAATCTGGTATTGATCCGGTGCGGCCTCATGCTGTGCCGATTAATTTTCATTTTTAACTATAAAGAATTGCAGGACTAAAGTCTTGCATCTCGCCAACGAAGGTCTGACGTAACCGCTTTGGTTCCGTTCTTGTCCATTGGATGTTCTATTACTTTAGTAAATCAGCATATAGCGCGATCTGCCCATTTTTTCGACGTTCGGTTTCTAGCCGGGATTTCTTTTAGTCCTGAGGATCGGATTCTCTCGATGGCATCTGCGTCATGTCGACATGGGTCGAGATGTCCTGTGCCTCGACTTCTTTTGCAGTGACTTCCTCCAGAATGTTCAGCAGCACCATGCAAGACACCTAGCTGTCGGTTGCGGGTCTCATCCATTTTGGTCATCTCCGCTCCATGGCGAGAATGCGACTTGCCGGTTGGAGTCTGGACGAGGCTACCGGCCACAGGCAGCCAACCGGGCCCCGGGGCAACCCGAGCGCCTTCCGCGATCGCACCATAATTTGTCTGAGCGCAGTCTGGTATTGATCCGGCGCGGCCCTACGTCCTGCCGATCACCTTCCGTTCTTAACTATAAGACGGCAGGACTAAAGTCTTGCGTTGTCTGCGCAAAGGTCTGACGTAACCGCTTTGGTTCCGTTCTTGTCCATTGGACGTTCCGTACTTTAGCCAATTAGCATATTAGACTTACCTAAATCAGTTTTCGCGCGCGAGTCAGCCGAAGCACGCCTATCCGGTCCGTTCCAGACATTGAACGGATGGGTGCACGAAGTCATCGCGCCGGCCGGCAAACCTCTTCTCGCTATCGCCTCGCCGAAACGGCTCCGTCGCCAGCAGCTCCCGCCATATCGTCCAGGATCGGGCAGTCCGGCCTGTTGTCGCCATGGCAGGCATGGATCAGCGTCTGCAGGGTCGAGCGCATCGACTGCAGCTCGCGCACCTTCTCCTCGATCGCCTTGACATGGGCGGCGGCGATCTCGCGCACGTCGTGGCTGGCGCGGCTGCGGTCCTGGTAGAGCGCCATCAGCTGGCGGCAATCATCGATGGAAAAGCCGAGATTGCGCGCGCGGCGCAGGAAGGTCAGCCGGTGGATATCGTCGCCGGAATAGTCGCGGTAGCCGTTGGCGGCGCGCGCCGGCGCGATCAGGCCGATCTCCTCATAGTAACGGATGGTCTTGGCCGGCAGGCCCGAGCGGTTGGCGGCGTCGCCGACATTCATGGCGGTTTCCCTGATTTTGCAGGCCCGCGGTTCAGGCCCATTGAATTTGCTTCACAATCCGGCGGAGGCTGTTGCCGAAATGCCGCAGTGATACGCTTACCAGCAGGTAAGGTCCTGGATATAGGCATCGCGTGCTTGGCAAGCAAAGCAAATGCCAGCATGAATGATGGCGAGAAGGCGGCCGACTCGTGCCGCTCTAAGTTTGGGCGGGGCTCCGGATCACCTCATGCGCATGAAGTCGCTCGCAATAGTTGCCGCAATGGCGCTGTCCACTGCACTCGCCGGTTGCAGCACCATTGGCGGGCAGATATTTTCCAACGACTATGGCGCGGTGACCGATGCCGGTTACCAGCTGCCGCGCATCCCGATCGAGAAGGTGCCGTCGAAGTATCACCGCCAGGAAGTGAATTACGACACCAAGGAAAAGCCCGGCACGATCATCGTCGATACGCAGAACAAGTTCCTCTACTTCGTCGAGGGCGACAGCCTGGCGATCCGCTACGGCATCGGCGTCGGCCGCGAGGGCTTCGAGTGGCACGGCACCGCCCATATCGCGATCAAGCGTGAGTGGCCGACCTGGACGCCGCCTTCGCAGATGATCAAGCGCCAGCCGGAACTCGCCAAGTTCGCCAGCGGCATGGAGCCGGGCCTGAAGAACCCGCTCGGCGCTCGCGCCATGTATCTCTTCAACAAGGGCGGTGACATGGGTTACCGCCTGCACGGCAGCCCGGAATGGAACTCGATCGGCAAGGCGATGTCGTCGGGCTGCATCCGGCTGATGAATCAGGACGTCATCGACCTTTATGATCGCGCCTCGGTCGGCGCCAAGGTCATCGTCCTCTGATCGTGGTCGCAAGGACCAAGGTCAAAGCAGTTCGTACGCGGACCGTCTAGGCAACAATGGACGTCCCAAAACAGAAAACCGGGCAATTCGGCCCGGTTTTTTGTTTTTCACGGTTGGCAATAGAGCGAAACGATCAGGCGACCTGCTCGACCTGCTGCACTTCCGGCACGAAATGGCGAAGCAGGTTCTGGATGCCGTGCTTCAGCGTCGCCGTCGATGACGGGCAACCTGCGCAGGCGCCCTTCATGTGCAGGAACACGGTGCCATTCTCGAAACCGCGGAAGGTGATGTCGCCGCCATCCTGGGCCACCGCCGGGCGCACCCGCGTGTCGAGCAGCTCCTTGATGGTGATGACGAGCTCCTCGTCCGCCTTGTCGTAGAATTCGCCGGTCTGGCTGGTTTCGGCCGCGGGACCCGCCTTGGCCATGACAGGCGCGCCGGACATGAAATGCTCCATGATGGCGCCGAGGATCGCCGGCTTCAAATGCTGCCAGTCGGGGCCGTCCTTGGTCACGGTGATGAAGTCATAGCCGAAGAACACGCCGGTGACGCCGGGGATTTCGAACAGCCGGCCGGCCAGCGGCGACGCCACGGCCGCACTGTCGGCATCGCGGAAATCGGCGGTGCCTTCCAGAAGCACTTCCTTGCCGGGCAGGAATTTCAGCGTCGCCGGGTTCGGCGTCGATTCGGTCTGGATGAACATGGACGTCTCCGTGCCCGTATCGGGCAGATAGTTTGGAATAGTTCTAAATAAGCTCTATCGGCTGAACATTCAAGCGAAACGCGTCACCGGAACGGCTGGCTGGCGGAATGTTTTGCTAGCTGGGGAATCGAAATTCCTGGCAGGCTTCAGGCGAGACTGTCGATCTCCTCGTCGGAAAGGTTCTGCGGCACGACGGTCACCGGAATGGGGAACGCCGCACCCTTGCCGGCCACGGCGCCGACCAGCGGCCCCGGGCCTTCCTTGCCGGCGCCGGCCGCCAGCACCAGGATGGCGATATCCTGGTCTTCCTCGATCAGCCTGTGGATCTCTTCCGTCGGCTTGCCTTCGCGCACCACCATCTCCGGCTCGATGCCGAGCTTCTGGCGCACCTTGTTGGCATAGCCATCAAGCGCCGCGCGCGCCGTGGCGTTGGCCTCTTCGCGCATGATCTTCTCGACGCCCAGCCAGTGCTGGAAATCATCAGGGACGATGACATAGAGCAGCACCAGCGTGCCGCTGGTGCTCTGCGCCCGCTTCGAGGCGTAGGCGACGGCACGCTCGCATTCCGGCGTATCGTCGATGATCGTCAGGAATTTCCTGCGATGACCGGCTTCACGGATGAGGCGTTTGGAGACCATGTCTATCTGCTCGATGTGTTTTCGGCCGCAATCTGCCACCGCCACCATCTGGCCGCAAGCGGCCGGGTGGCGGCGGTGTCTTGGTACAGGTCAGCCCTGCAGCAGGCCGACGATGTCGCGCACCGTCTTCATCGTCGTTTCGGCCAGCACGCCGGCGCGTTCGCCGCCATCCCTGAGCACCGCGTCGACATAGGCGCGATCGCCCTGGATGCGGCGCATCTCGCCGGCGATTGGCGCCAGCTTCTCCACTGCCAGATCGGCCAGCGCCGGCTTGAACACCGAAAACTGCTGGCCGCCGAATTCCTTCAGCACCTCGGCTTTGGAAAGCTCGGCGAGACCGGCATAGATGCCGACCAGGTTTTCGGCTTCCGGCCGGGTTTCCAGCCCGTCGACTTCGCTCGGCAAGGCTTCCGGATCGGTCTTGGCCTTGCGGATCTTCTTCGAGATGGTGTCGGCGTCATCCGTCAGGTTGATGCGCGACAGGTCCGACGGGTCCGACTTCGACATCTTCTTCGACCCGTCGCGCAGGCTCATGATGCGCGCCGCCGGGCCGCCGATGACCGGTTCGGTGATCGGGAAGAAGCCGTTCACCGTCTCCTCGCCGACCTGCATCTCGACGCCGACGCCAAGGCTGGCAATGCGGTCGGAGAAATCGTTGTTGAATTTCTGCGCGATGTCGCGGGTCAGCTCCAGGTGCTGCTTCTGGTCTTCGCCGACCGGCACATGGGTGGCGCGGTAAAGCAGGATGTCGGCCGCCATCAGCGAGGGATAGGCGAGCAGGCCCAGCGAGGCATTCTCGCGGTCCTTGCCGGCCTTGTCCTTGAACTGCGTCATCTTGTTCATCCAGCCGATGCGCGCCACGCAATTGAAGATCCAGGCAAGCTCGGCATGCTGCATGACCCGCGACTGGTTGAAGACGATATGCTTCTTCGGGTCGATGCCGGAGGCGAGGAAGGCCGCGGTAATCGACCGCGTCTGGTCGGCAAGGTCGTCATAGACGAGCTGCGCGGTCAGCGAATGCAAGTCGACGACGCAATAGATGCAGTCGGACGTGTCCTGCAGGGCGACGAATTTCTTGATGGCGCCGAGATAGTTGCCGAGGTGCAGATTGCCGGTCGGCTGGACACCGGAGAAGACGAGTGGCTTGAAGGCGGACATGGGTTTCCTCATGGCTTGTGGAGGGCCGTATAAGCATGATTCCAAAAAGTTGCAGACTTTTTGGAGCCAATCATGCGGCTGGAAACCGCACGCGGCGAAAGTCTTTGGACGGCGCGCTTATGGACGAAGGGGACGGCAGGATCAAGGGGCTGGTTGGCCCTCCAAAGGCTCCTCAAGATATTGACATTTTGATGTAGGTGGCTACATTATTTCCGCTACATTCGATTGAGTAGGCACGTTATGACGATCAACATCAACAACAAAGAAGCGGATGACTTAACGCGCACCTTCGCTAGAATTGAGGGCGTTGGCATAACCGAGGCGATCGTGATTGCCATGCGCGAAGCGCTTGAGCGCCGCCGCAATCGCGAGACGCCGTTGGAGACGGCGGCAAGGCTGCGCGCCGAATTTGGGATCGAGCTCAGCGAGCAGGCGCGCAAACCGCTGCCGCGCTCGGTCTACGACGAATTGTCCGGCGAAGACTGATGTTTGTCGACGCAGCCGCTATCGTCGCGATGCTCAGCCACGAGGCCGAAGCGCAGCGCTGCGCACGGGCCGTCTTGGAAGCATCGGCTCCGTTCACGTCGGCAATCGCGGTGTGGGAAGCGGCAATGGCCCTTTCGCGATCCGAAAAGCTAGCGGTGCCGGTCGAAGTGAGCCTCAAGATAGTCAGTCGTTTTCTCGAAGAACGGGCTATTGCCGTGCGGGAGCTTCCGCCTGCCGCTGACGCAACGTCATTGTCCGTTGAGGCTGCGTCGCGGTTTCGCAACAAGGCCATCCGACTGAATTTGGCGGATTGTTTTCACTATGCTTGCGCGCGCTACTATGCCGTCCCGATGCTTTCGACAGCCGACGAATTCCGGCTCACGGATCTGAAGACTGTTCCTTAGGCTGTGGTGTCTCCTTGCGTCCGACATTGCGCCGGATCATGCCGAAATCGGCGCCACCCGTGGCAAACGCTGTGACGAAGTAGAGCAGCGCTCCACCTGCGACGAGCGTCAGAAGCGTCGTCGCTTTGACCACCAGCGGCGAGCCGGGGCCGAGTCTGACGGCCAGCCAATGCTCCGCAAAATACAGAGCCACCGCCATCACCGCCGCCGACAGCACCAGCCGGGGAATGCGCTTCAGGAGCGGCACGTCGCGGCCCCAATGGCCGCGCCGGATGAGCATGCCAAGCAGCATCAGCGCGTTGACCCAGCCGGCCACGGCAGACGCCACCGCGATGCCGGGTGCGCCCATCCTGGGAAACAGCGTCAGCGCCGTGGCGACATTCACCGCCACCGAGATGGCGGCGAAGATCATCGGCGTGCGCGTGTCCTCGCGGGCGAAATACCCGGGGGTGAAGGCCTTGATCAGCACGAAGGCCGGCAGGCCCAGGCCGAAGATCGCCAGGATCGCCGCCACCGTCGGGGTCGAATGGTTGGCGGCGAACGCGCCGCGCTCATAGACCAGCCGCACGATCGGCTCCGACATTACCCAGAGTGCGGCCGCCGCCGGCAAGGTCATGAACAGGGTGAACTCGACGGAGCGGTTCTGCAGGTTGGCCGCCTCGATCAGATTGCCTGATTTCAGCGCCCGCGACAGTTCCGGCAACAGCACGATCGCCACCGCCACGCCGACGACGCCGAGCGGCAGCTGATAGACGCGGTCGGCATAGGCGAGCGAGGACACGGCGCTGTCTTGCGCCGACGCGATCGCCGTGCCGATCAGCTGGTTGATCTGGGTGATGCCGCCGGTGATCGCCGCCGGCAGCGCCAGGATCAACAGCCGCTTCACGTTCGGCGTCATCTTCGGCCGGCGGAAGCCGATAGAGATGCCGGCGTTGCGCACCGCCACCCAGACGATGGCGAGCTGCACGATGCCTGCCGCCAAAACGCCCCAGGACAGGCTGAAGCCGACAGCGCGTGCATCCAGCCCATGATACCAGGCGTAGCCAAGCACGCTGATCAGGATGATGTTGAGGAACGCGGGCGCGATCGCCGCCGCGAAATAGCGGCGCAGCGAATTCAGCATGCCCGCCATCATGGCGGCAAGCGACATGCAAATGAGGTACGGGAACATGATCGTCGCCAGTGCGACGGTCGTCTCGAACTTTCCAGGCGTGTCGGCAAAGCCCGGCGCCACCAGGTAGCGCACGATCAGCGGCATCGCCAGTTCCATGACGATGGTCAGCGCCAGCAGCGCGGTGAACAGCACGCCGAACACTTCCTCGGAGAAGCGCTTGGCGCCATCAGTGCCGTGCGTTTCGATCTCCTTGGCAAACAGCGGCACGAAGGCGGCGTTGAAGGCGCCCTCGGCGAACAGCCGGCGAAAGGTGTTGGGAAACTGGAAGGCGGCGTTGAACGCGTCGGCCACCGGCCCGGTGCCCAGCGCCGCCGCCATCAGCATCTCGCGGCCAAACCCCAGCGCGCGGCTCATCAGCGTGCCGGAAGCGACTGTTGCAAATTTCTTGACGAGGCTCATGCGTTCGGAGACTGCCTGTGAGCAATTCCAGGAAAAGTGTTAAACGGTTTTCCGTCCGGAATTGTGTTAAAACAAAAAGTTAGAGCTGTTCGCCGTTTCCGTGAAACGGCAAATAGCTCTGGAGATTGGGACAAAGTGATGATGGCTCTCACTCGGCCGCCGCCTTGGCCCTGCCGCCGCGCTCCGGCGCGGCGCCTTCGAGCGTCGCTATCAGCCGGTTGCGGATGGTGGCAATGCGCGCCGGACTGTCGATCTTCTGGCCGGTAAGGTCGGTGACGTAGAAGGTGTCGATGACCTTTTCGCCGAAGGTGGTGATGTGGGCCGACGCAATGTCGAGCGACAGGTCCGACAGGGTTCTGGTGATCTCCGACAGCAAGCCCGGGCGGTCGAGCCCCTCGACCTCGATGACCGAAAAGCGGTTCGACAGCGCATTGCGGATTTCGGCGCGGGGCGGGATCTTGAACACCTTGGAGCCGCGCCGTGGCTTGGTGCGCTTCTCGATCATCTCCGGCAGCCAACTCTTGCCGGACAGCACGTCCTCGATCAGCCGGCCGACACGCTCGGCGCGCCGCCGTTCGTCCTCGTCACGGTCGAATTCCCTCGAGATCAGGATCGTGTCGAGGGCGCGGCCGTCCGACGTGGTGAAGATCTGCGCGTCGACGATGTTGCCGCCGGCGCCGGCGCATGCCCCGGCAATGACGGAGAGAAGACGCGGATGGTCCTGCGCCAGCACGGTGATTTCGGTCACCGCTTCGAACTGGTGCGTCTTGACCATGGTGGCAAGCTTTTTGCCCGCCGCATCCGCATCGCGGATGAATTCGGCGTGGCGAAGCTGGTCCGGCAGGTCGACGGTCAGGAGATAATTCTCGTAGTGCTGGCGGACATAGCGTTTGCGGGCCTTGTCTGGCCAGTCTGCGAGCGCCTCGGCCAGACGCTCGCGCGACGCCGCCGTCCGCTGCGCACGTGACACTTCCGAGAAGCCGCCGGTCAAAAGCAGTTCGGTCTCATAGTAGAGCGTGCGCAGCAACTGGCCCTTCCAGCCGTTCCAGACACCTGGACCGACGCCCCGGATGTCGCAAACGGTCAGGATCAAAAGCATCTTCAGCCGCTCGACCGACTGCACGATCGCGGCGAAATCCTCGATGGTCTTGCGGTCGTTGAGATCGCGGGTCTGCGCGGTCATCGACATCACGAGATGGTTCTCAACCAGCCAGGCAACGGTTTCGGTATCGGCCGGCGACAGCCCCATATGCGGGCAGATGCGGCGTGCGATCCGGGCGCCGGCCTCCGAATGATCCTCCGGCCTGCCCTTGGCGATGTCGTGCAGCAGCACCGCGACGTAGAGCGCCTCGCGGCTCTTCTTCAGGCCCGGCATCAGCGAATGCGACAGCGGATGCACCTTCTCGCCATCGCCGCGCTCGATCTCGGCCAGCACGCCGATACAGCGGATCAGGTGCTCGTCCACCGTGTAGTGGTGGTACATCGAGAACTGCATCATGGCGACGATCTTGCCGAAATCCGGGATCAGCCTGCCCAGCAGCCCGGCCTCGTTCATCCGGCGCAGGTTGAGTTCGGCATTGCGGTCCGACGTCAGGATGTCGAGGAACAGCCGGTTGGCCTCCTCGTCGCGCCTGAGCGACTTGTTGACCAGGCCGAGCGAGCGGGTGAGCAGCTTCAGCGCATCGGGGTGGAATTCCAGACCGTGCTTGTCGGCGAACCAGAATAGTCTGAGCAGATTGACCGGATCGCGTTCGAACACCTGGTCGTCGGCGATGTTGATGCGGTGGTTGTCGACAATGAAGTCCGACGTGCCGGCAAGCTTGCGCTTGCGGCGCTGGAAGGTGAGAAAGATGCGGTTGAAGCCAGGCACATGCTTGGCCTGCTCCTCCTCGAGTGCCGCGCAGAAGATGCGCGTGAGGTCGCCGACATCCTTGGCGACGAGAAAGTAGTGTTTCATGAAGCGCTCGACCGCCGACAGGCCGGGATGCGTCGTGTAGCCCAGCCGTTCGGCGATCTCGCGCTGGATGTCGAAATGCAGCCGCTCCTCGGCTTTCCCGGTGAGGAAATGCATATGGCAGCGCACCGCCCACAGGAAGTCCTCGGCCTTCTGGAACTCGCGATATTCGGCGTCGGTGAAGACGCCCTTTTCGACCAGCTCCTCGCCGGTGCGCACCCGGTAGAAATACTTGCCGATCCAGAACAGCGTCTGCAGGTCGCGCAGGCCGCCTTTGCCGTCCTTGACGTTGGGCTCGACCAGATAGCGGCTTTCGCCGGCCTTGGCGTGACGCTCGTCGCGTTCGGCTAGCTTGGCCTGGACATATTCCGGACCGGTCGTGCGCACCACCTCATGGTCGAAGCGCAGCATCAACTCTTCATAGAGCTTGCGTTCCCCCCACAGGAAGCGCGCTTCCAGGATCGAGGTGCGAATGGTGATGTCGGTGCGCGACAGCCGCAGACACTCGTCGATATTGCGGGTGGCATGGCCGACCTTCAGTCCGAGGTCCCACAGCATGTAGAGCATGTATTCGACTGTCTGTTCGCCCCACGGCGTCTGCTTGTAGGGCAACAGAAACAGAAGGTCGATGTCGGATCCCGGCGCCAGCGTGCCGCGCCCATAGCCGCCAACCGCAACCACGGCCATGCGCTCGGCCGACGACGGGTTTTTCACCGGGTAGACATGGGTCGCGGCGAAATCGTAAAGCGCCCGGATCAGCTGATCCATCACATGCGACAGCCGCTCGGCGCAGGCATTGCCGCCGCCATCCTCTCTCAGCATGGCCTCGGTTTTTCTGCGGCCTTCGGCGAGCCGGCCCTTGAGAAGCTGGAGAGCGGCCGTGCGGATGATAGCGCTGGAACCATCGCCGGCGCTCGCCGCGGTCAGAGCGGTCATCTCGCGGCGCAAGGCTTCGCCGTCGATCAGTTCATGGAGCTTCAGGGAGATTTTCGCCATAGGTACCGGTTGGCCTTGCCTTTTGGGCGGCGTCTATAGCGCGTTTTCGCGGCGCTGGGTATGGGGCCGGCCGACAGCCCGGAATCGGCCTAGTCGGTTGCCTCGATGGGGCCGAAGGGCACGACAATCTGCCGCCGCAGCCTGCAGAAGTCGGCGATCCACCTCACGGTTCGCCCGGCTTCCCTGCTGATTCTCACCGCTGTCGGCTTGCTCTGCCTTGCCATAAGCCCGCTCGCGGTCCGTGCGGCATCCCGTTCCTGGTCAAGCAGGCTCGGCAGCCTGTCGCCGACGAACTGGTCTTGCGCGCAGAGCGCGGGAACAAGCTGGTAGATATTCCTGCCGGCCGACATAGCGGGGTTAAAGATGAGATCGTCGACAGCTATGTTGACCTGCGCCGTTGCCTCCAGAAACGCGCGCGCCATTTGCCGCGAGAGGAGATAACCCCCAGCCCCTGGATGGCCCTTGCGGAGCCGGACCGTGGAAAAACCGTGTCCGGCAGGGGCCCTTCTCCTCTGGATCACGGTTCTGGAGAAGAACGTCTCGAGCTTCACGACGTCCGCGTCCGCCGGAACCCAGCTCGTATCGCCCAGCAACGCACCGGCTCTGCCGGAAAACACCATGTCGTCCTCGAAGATGGCGCCGTACGGGGCCTCGTCCTGGGCGATGATCGTCCAGCAGGCACGATGACTATGCAGGCAGGCGATCTCGCTGCCGGCGAGGGGCCGGATGGCATGTATCGCGTGCTGCGGCTGCTGCACCAGATTGGGATGTTCCTGGGCATCGATCCCCGCGACCCGCTCGAACCCAATGCCGATGCGGGCGAACTCCGATGTCATGTGGACAAGTCGGTCGGGAGATCGATCGAGATTGATGACCAGGCGCTTCATTTGACGAAATCGTGTCTTTCGAGAGTGGCGGCGTTCTCTAGCACACCGGAGCCGGTGTCTGCTGACTTTTTAAGAGTATTTTGCACCGTGATGAAATGATAGGGCCGAAATGGTCAATTTCTACTTTGCCGGCCACAGCAAGTTCGAAGCAGTGCCTGAACCAAAACTACCGGGCTTTCGGATACGGATCGGCCTTGCCCTTTGGGCGTCTAAAGCGCGTTCTCGTTGCCTCCGGCCGCCAGGCAAGACATCGGCTCTTCCGCAGGGGGATCGAGCGCAACGACCGTATAATGCCGCAGCTTGCAGTGATCGATGACCCACTCGACGACCCGCCTGATTTCAACCCTTATCTTCTCGGCGACGGGCTTTCTGCGCTTGATGGTCAGCCCGCTTGCGACCCATTCGGCTTCGCGCTCTTCGAAAAGCAGGCTTGGCAATCTGTCGCCCACGAACTGGTCCTGCGCACAGAGTGCGGGAACAAGCTGGTAGATCGTCTTGCTTGCCGACGTCGGGAACGCGGGGTTGAAGAGGAGGTCGTCGGCAGCTGCGCTGGCCTGCGCGGTAGCTTCCAGGAGGTCGCGCGCCATCTGCCTGGAGACGATGTAGCCGCCGGTCCCCATATGGCTCCTGCGAAGCCTGAACATGGAGAAGCCGTTGCCGACGGCGATCCTTTTCCTCTGGATCATGGTCTTGCTGAAGAATGTTTCGAGTTTGATGGCGTCGGCATCGGCCGGAATCCAGCCACTATCGGCCAGAAGGGCACCGGCTTTCGCGGAGAACACAACATCGTCCTCGAAGACGGCGCCATAAGGGGCATCGTCTTGAGCGATGATCGACCAGCAGGCGCGATGGCTGTGCATGCAGGCGACCTCGCTGGAGGACAGGCGCCGGACGGCGTAGATCGCATCTTGTGGCTGCAGTACCAACTCAGGATGGTCACGGGCATCGGTTGCGACGATTCGCTCGAAGGCGATGCCGATGCGGGTAAACTCCGCCGTGATGTGGGCGAGCCGGTCGGGAGACCGATCAAGATTGATGACCAGACATTTCATTGATTTACCGGGATTCGAATTGTTGTCGGAAGGCCGAGCGTTAGCACACGCAGCGCTGCGGAATATCAACTTTTTCTGGGCGAACAGCCGGGTCGAGCCTCGAAATACGAATAATCATAACGGCCCTTGACCTTCCAGTTACTGGAAGCACTACCTCCTGCCCGAAGCAGTTTGCTAAGGGCATTTTCGAATGACGCATTCAGATCACGACCATCACACGCATGGCGGTTGCTGCGCGCCGAAAGCCGCGGCCGTGGACGCGGTCCTGCGCGATCCGGTCTGCGGCATGACCGTGGATCCGGCCGCCGGCAAGCCGACAGCAGAACATGGCGGCCGGCTCTATCATTTCTGCAGCGAAGGCTGCCGCACGAAATTCCAGGCGGAGCCGGAGAAATACCTGACGGCCACCGACCCGGTCTGCGGCATGGGCGTCGAGCGCGCCACGGCCAGGCACTTTATCCGCCATGAAGGCCAGGGCTTCTATTTCTGCTCCGCCGGCTGCAAGGCCAAGTTCGAGGCGGCCCCGCAAGCCTATCTCGGCGACAGGCCGGTGCCGGCGCCGATGCCCAAGGGTACGCAATACACCTGCCCCATGCATCCCGAGATCGTCCGCGACAAGCCCGGCTCTTGCCCGATCTGTGGCATGGCGCTGGAGCCAATGGGCGTTCCGACTGGCGAGGAAGGGCCTAATCCGGAGCTGGTCGACTTCACCAGGCGGTTCTGGGTCAGCGCGGCCCTGTCGATCCCGCTTCTGATCGTCGCCATGGCGCCGATGGTCGGCCTGTCGTTCGACGGACTGGTCGGGGATCGCACAAAGGTCTGGATCGAACTGGCCCTGGCAAGCCCGGTGGTGCTTTGGGCCGCCTTTCCCTTCTTTCATCGCGGCTGGGAATCGATACTCAACCGCAGCCCCAACATGTGGACGCTGATTTCGCTCGGTGTCGGTGCCGCCTATCTCTACAGCGTCGTCGCCACGCTGTTCCCGGACATTTTCCCGCATCAGTTCCGCGGCCATGGCGGTGCGGTGCCGGTCTATTTCGAGGCCGCCGCCGTCATCGTCGCGCTGGTCTTCCTCGGCCAGGTGCTGGAATTGCGCGCCCGAGAAAAGACCGGCTCGGCGATCCGCGCTTTGCTCGATCTGGCGCCCAAGACAGCGCGGCGGATCGCCGAAGACGGCTCCGAGAGCGACGTCCCGCTGGACGGCGTCAAGGCCGGGGACCGCTTGCGCATCCGTCCCGGTGAAGCCGTCCCGGTCGACGGCACCGTGCTCGAAGGCCGCTCTTCCATCGATGAATCGATGATCACGGGCGAGCCGTTGCCGGTCGAAAAGACCGAAGGCGACGCGCTGACCGGCGGCACGCTCAACAGGCAAGGCTCGCTGATCATGCGCGCCGAACGGATCGGTTCCGAGACCACGCTCGCGCGCATCGTCGAACTCGTCGCCAAGGCACAGCGCTCGCGCGCGCCGATCCAGGGGTTGGCCGACCGCGTTTCCTTCTACTTTGTTCCGGCCGTCGTCCTGGTTGCCGTCGCGGCCTTCATCGCCTGGGCGGACCTTGGTCCCGAGCCCAGCCTGGTCTTTGCCGTCGTCTCGGCGGTCTCGGTGCTGATCATCGCCTGTCCCTGTGCGCTTGGGCTTGCCACGCCGATGTCGATCATGACCGCCACCGGTCGCGGCGCTCTTGCCGGCGTGCTGATCAAGGAGGCCGCCGCGCTCGAACGCTTCGCCTCCGTCGACACGCTGATCGTCGACAAGACCGGCACGCTGACCGAAGGCCGGCCGAAGCTGACCGATATCGTGGCTGCCAGCGGCTTTGCCGAGGACGAATTGCTGGCGCTTGCGGCAAGTCTCGAGAAAGGGTCTGAACACCCCTTGGCCGAGGCCATCGTCGAAGGTGCCGTGGCGCGCGGCGTGACCGTCGCCGACGTCGGCGATTTCGAGGCGACCACCGGCAAAGGCGTTTCCGGCACCGTGTCGGGCAAGACGGTCGCGCTCGGCAACGCCGCGATGATGCACGACCTCGGCGTCGATGTTTCCGCCGTTGCGGCCAGCGCCGAGGCGTTGCAGGGCGACGGCAAGACGGCGATGTTCGTCGCCGTCGGCGGCAGGCTGGCCGGCATCGTCGCCGTTGCCGATCCGGTCAAGGCGACCACCGCCGAGGCAATCAAGGCCCTGCATGACAGCGGCTTGAGGATCATCATGGCGACCGGCGACAACGAGCGCACGGCCAAGGCGATCGCCGGCCGCCTCGGTATCGACGAGGTGCGCGCCGGGCTCTTGCCCGAACAGAAGGCAGCCCTCGTCGACGAGTTGCGCGGCAAGGGCGCCGGCGTTGCCATGGCCGGTGACGGCGTCAACGACGCACCCGCGCTTGCCGCCGCCGATGTCGGCATCGCCATGGGTACCGGCGCCGATGTCGCGGTCGAAAGTGCCGGCATCACCCTGGTCAAGGGCGATCTCAACGGCATCGTGCGGGCGCGCACGCTGGCCCAGGGCACCATCCGCAACATCCGCCAGAACCTGTTCTTCGCTTTCCTCTACAATGTGCTTGGCGTACCGGTCGCCGCCGGCGTGCTCTATCCGCTCACCGGCACGCTTTTGTCGCCGATGCTGGCGGCGGCGGCGATGAGCCTGTCGTCGGTGTCGGTGATCGCCAACGCATTGCGGCTGAGAACGTTGAAACTCTGATCCAAGCCCCCAAATACGAAATCCATGCGACAGGAGACCATGAATGACCTTGGCTAAGAAACTCGTGCTTTTGCTGATGGCGGCCGGAATGCTGCTTGCCGTCTTCCTCGAAAGCGTCCCGGCGCAAAGCGAAGAGATGAAACACGACATGGCCGGCATGGCGATGGGCGCGGAAAGCCCGTCGACCGAGGGCTACAAGGCGGCGATGGACAAGATGCACGCCGGCATGATGGCCTCGCAATATACCGGCAATGCCGACGTCGATTTTGTTCGCGGCATGATCCCGCACCATCAGGGCGCCATCGACATGGCCAAGGTCGAGCTTGCCAATGGCAAGGATCCGGAAATCCGCAAACTGGCCGAAGCGGTGATTGCCGCGCAGGAGGCCGAGATCAAGGAGATGCAGGACTGGCTCGCCGCCCATCCGGTGAAATAGGCCTCCAACAGATCGCCGGCGGCGAGAACGCCTCTGGATTTCTCGTCCGGCCTGTGATGCGATCCGGCCCCGAACGGAGCCTTCCATGCTATCGACCGTCAGAACCACCACGCTGCCCTCCGGCGAAGCCATTGCCGTTCTCGGCCAGGGCACATGGAAAATGGGCGAGGACATCAGGCGCCGTGGCGATGAGGTCGCTGCTCTCAGGCTTGGCCTCGATCTCGGCGTCACGCTGATCGACACCGCCGAGATGTATGCCAGCGGCGGTGCCGAGGAGGTCGTGGCCGAGGCCATTGCCGGGCGCCGCGACGAGGTTTTCCTGGTCTCGAAAGTTCTGCCGTCGAACGCTTCGCGCGCGGGCGTGCAGCGCTCTTGCGAGAACAGCCTGAAGCGCCTCGCCACCGACCGCATCGACCTCTATCTCTTGCATTGGCCTGGCAGCGTGCCCTTGGGGGAGACGGTCGAAGCCTTCGAGGCGCTGAAGAAAGCCGGCAAGATCCGCCACTGGGGCGTCAGCAATTTCGACATCGAGGAGATGGAAGACCTCGCCGGCTTACCCAATGGCGGCAATGTCCAGACCAATCAGGTGCTTTACAATCTGGTCCGGCGCGGCCTCGAGTTCGATCTGGCGCCGTGGAGCCGCAAGCGCGGCATTCCGCTGATGGCCTATTCGCCGGTCGAACAGGGTGCATTGGCGCGCAATGCCAGGCTCGACGCGGTCGCCGCCCGCCATGGCGCCACCGCGGCACAGATAGCCCTGGCCTGGGTGATGCAGCAGGAGGGCGTCATCGCCATTCCCAAGGCCAGCAGCCAGGAGCACGTCCGCCAGAATTTTGCCGCGCTCGACATCAAGCTTACGCCGCAGGACATCGCCGATCTCGACCGCGCCTTCCCGCCACCGACGCGCAAGCGCGGACTGGAGATGATCTAAGCGCGGCGATGAAGCTGCCAATCTCCCCCTCAAGTGGGGAGATTGGCGGTTTCGGCGATGCAGCCATGCCCACAGCCCAATCTACTTTCCCGCCAGCCCCTTCAGCCGGTAAAGCGCCTCCAGCGCTTCCCTTGGTGTCATCTCGTCGGGGTTGATGTCGCCGAGTGCTGCGCCCAGTGCGTCGCTTTTCACCGGCTTGGGTGCTTCGCGCTTCACCGCCACGGAAAACAGCGGCAAATCGTCGACCAGCCGGTTGGTCTTGCCGGAAACCTCGCCTTCCTCCAACTGGTGCAGCACCTGTTTGGCCCGGTCAACCACCGCTTCCGGCAGGCCGGCGAGCCGCGCCACCTGGACGCCGTAGGAGCGGTCGGCCGCACCCTTGCCGACCTCGTGCAGGAAGACGACGTCGTTTTCCCATTCCTTGACCCGCATGGTGACGTTGTGGAGCCGGGCCAGCTTGCCGGCGAGCGAGGTCATTTCGTGGAAATGGGTGGCGAAGATTGCCCGGCAGCGGTTCTTCTCATGCAGGTACTCCACCGCCGCCCAGGCGATCGACAGGCCGTCGAAGGTTGCAGTGCCGCGGCCGATCTCGTCGAGGATCACCAATGCCCGCTCGCCGGCCTGGTTGAGGATCGCCGCCGTCTCGACCATCTCGACCATGAAGGTCGAGCGGCCGCGTGCCAAATCGTCGGAAGCGCCGACGCGCGAGAACAGCCGGTCGACGACACCGATATGGGCCGATGCCGCCGGCACGAACGAGCCGGTCTGGGCGAGGATGGCGATCAGCGCGTTTTGCCGCAGGAACGTCGATTTACCGCCCATGTTGGGGCCGGTCAGCAGCCAGATCGCGCCGTTCTTGGCGCTGCCTTCCGGCGAGAGGTCGCAATCATTGGCGACGAAGGGGCCGTCACCCGAACGGCGCAGGGCCTGCTCGACCACGGGATGCCTGCCGCCGGAAATCTCGAAGGCAAGGCTGGAATCCACCACCGGCCGGCACCAGGCCTCGCTTTCCGACAAAAGCGCCAATGCCGCCGAGACGTCGAGCACGGCGAGCGCATCGGCACCGGCGCGGATTTTCTCCGCCTCGCCGACCGCTTCCGCCGTCAGTGCATCGAAGGCCGCCAGTTCGATGCCCAGCGCCCGGTCGGCGGCATTGGCGATCTTGGTCTCGAGTTCGGCAAGTTCAGTCGTGGTGAAGCGCATGGCGTTGGCCATGGTCTGGCGGTGGATGAAGCGCGCCTTGGCGCCATCGCTGCCGGTCATCACCGCATGATGGTTGGCGGTCACCTCGATGTAGTAGCCCAGCACATTGTTGTGGCGGATCTTCAGCGAGCGGATGCCGGTCTCTTCGATCAGCGAGCGCTCCAGCCCGGCGATCACTTTTCGCGACTCGTCGCGCAGCGCCCGCATCTCGTCGAGTTCGCCGTGATAGCCACCGCGCAGGAAGCCGCCGTCGCGCTTGAGCAGCGGCAGTTCCTCGCCAAGCGCCTGCGTCAGATGCCGGGCGAGCGCCTGGGGCAGCGCATGAATGGCGGCTAGTGCGCTCGCCAACTCCTGGGGCAGGGCGGTCGCGGCAAAGATTTCGGCGATGGCGCCGGCCGCCTCGAAACCGGCGCGCAATGCGCCGAGGTCGCGCGGACCGCCGCGGTTGAGCGCCAGTCTGGAAAGGGCGCGCGGCATGTCGGCGACGCTCTTCAGGCTTGTCCGCACTGCCTGGCACAGCCGCGTTTCGGAGCGGAAGAACGACACCGAGTCCAGGCGCGCGCCGATCGCTGCCGGGTCGGTCAGCGGCGCCATCAGCCGGTCGGCGAGCAGCCTGGCGCCGCCGCCGGTCACCGTGCGGTCGATGGCCTTGAACAGCGACCCTTCGCGGCTGCCGGACAGAGTGCGGAGCAGCTCCAGATTCCCACGCGTTGCCGGATCGATGAACAGCGTCGAGCCCTGTTCCTCGCGCTCGGGCCGTGACAATGGGGGGCGCTCGGCCTTCTGCGTTTTCTCGACATAGGCAATGGCGCCCGAGATCGCCGACAGCTCGGCGCGCGAAAACGTGCCGAAACTGTCCGGCGTCGCCACATCGAAGAAGCGCGCGATGCGCCCGGTGGCGGAGGCCGAATCGAACAGCGATGGCGGCTGCGGGTTGGCGACCCGGCCGAGCACGTCGAACACCGGCTTCAGCTCGGCATCGTAAAACACCGGCTCGGCGACGATCAGCTCGCGCGGATCGACGCGGAAAATGTCCGCCAGCAACCGGTCGGCGGTGGTCTCGGCGACGCGGAAGGCGCCGGTCGAGATGTCGATCCAGGCCAATGCGAAGGAATGGTCGGCTCCGCCCTTCACCCGCCCCAGCGCCATCAGGAAGCTCGATTCCGACGGCGCCAGCAATTTGTCCTCGGTGATGGTTCCCGGCGTCACCAGGCGCACCACGTCGCGGCGCACCACCGATTTGGAGCCGCGCTTCTTGGCCTCGGCCGGATCCTCGATCTGCTCGCAGACGGCAACGCGAAAACCCTGGCCGATCAGCTTCTGCAGATAATCGTCGGCCGCATGCACCGGCACGCCGCACATCGGAATGTCGAGGCCCTGGTGCTTGCCGCGCTTGGTCAAGACGATGCCCAGTGCCCGGCTGGCCTTTTCGGCGTCGTCGAAGAACAGCTCGTAGAAGTCGCCCATGCGGTAGAACAGCAGCGAATCCGGGTTCGCCGCCTTGATCTCGATGAACTGCTCCATCATCGGCGTGACGGCGGCCGCACCAGGCTGCGGCGGCGTCATCGCCTCGGGGGCGTCTGGCTCGTTCGGGCTGTGCATATTCATGCGCGGCACGCTAGCAGATGTGATTGCCCGGTTTAATGCCGGAGCCTCGAAAAGCAGGGGACGACTGGCTGGTCGCTTGCCGGCATTTGCGCGCCGGCCTGCGATTCCCACGCGCTGGCGGTTTACACGCGGCGGCGCGTGGTCTTAATTCGGACCGAAACAAAGCACCCGCTTCAAGGAGGTGCTGCACCGGTGAGGAAATCAAGACATCATGGCCAGGAAAACCGAGAACAGCGGTCCGTCCGTCAGCGCGCAGGAAGCGCTCGAATTCCACGCGATGGGCCGGCCCGGCAAGCTGGAGATCGTCGCCACCAAGCCGATGACGACGCAGCGCGATCTCAGCCTCGCCTATTCGCCGGGTGTCGCCGTGCCGGTGCGCGCCATCGCCGAGGATCCGAGCCGCGCCTTCGACTACACGACGCGCGGCAACATGGTCGCCGTCATCTCCAACGGCACCGCCATCCTCGGTCTGGGAAATCTCGGTGCGCTGGCCTCCAAGCCGGTCATGGAAGGCAAGGCGGTGTTGTTCAAGCGCTTCGCCGATGTCGATTCCATCGACCTCGAAGTCGACACCGAGGATGCCGAGGAATTCATCAACTGCGTGCGTTACCTCGGCCCCTCCTTCGGCGGCATCAATCTCGAGGACATCAAGGCGCCGGAATGCTTCATCATCGAGCAACGCCTGCGTGAACTGATGGACATCCCGGTCTTCCACGACGACCAGCACGGCACCGCCATCATTTCGTCCGCCGGCCTGATCAACGCGCTGGAGGTCACCGGTCGGGACATGAAGACCACCAGGCTGGTCTGCAATGGCGCCGGTGCCGCGGGCATCGCCTGTATCGAGCTGATGAAGGCGATGGGTTTTGCCCCGGAAAACATCATCCTGTGCGACACCAAGGGCGTCGTCTATCAGGGCCGCACCGAAGGCATGAACCAGTGGAAGTCGGCGCATGCGGTCAAGACCGACAGGCGCAGCCTTGCCGAAGCGCTCGACGGCGCCGACGTCTTCCTCGGCCTCTCCGCCAAGGGTGCGCTGACGACCGCCATGGTGCAGTCGATGGCCAAGAACCCGATCATCTTCGCCATGGCCAATCCCGATCCCGAGATCACGCCGGAAGAAGTGGCCGAGATCCGCACCGACGCCATCATGGCCACCGGGCGGTCCGATTACCCCAACCAGGTCAACAACGTGCTCGGCTTCCCCTATATCTTCCGCGGTGCGCTGGATGTGCGGGCGACCACCATCAACGACGACATGAAGATCGCCGCCGCCCGAGCGCTCGCCGAACTGGCGCGCCAGGACGTGCCCGACGACGTCGCCGCCGCCTACCAGGGCAACAGGCCGAGATTCGGACCCAACTACATCATTCCGGTGCCGTTCGACCCGCGCCTGATCTCGGCCATTCCGCTGGCGGTGGCCAAGGCGGCGATGGATTCGGGCGTTGCCCGCAAGCCGATCCTCGACCTCGACCGCTACGCGCAGGAACTGTCCGCCCGGCGCGATCCGATCGCCTCCACCTTGCAGCGCATCTACGACCGGGTGCGCCGCCAGCCCAAGCGCATCGTCTTCGCCGAGGGCGAGGAGGAGCAAGTGATGCGCGCCGCGGTCTCCTATGTGAACCAGAAGCTCGGCACCGCCATCCTGCTTGGCCGCGACGACGTCATCAAGGAGAACGCCAAGCACGCCGGCATCGACCTCAACAAGCAAGGCATCGAGATCATCAATGCCCGGCTGTCGCGCCGCAACGGCATCTACACCGACTACCTCTACGAGCGCATGCAGCGCAAAGGCTTCCTGTTCCGCGACTGCCAGCGCCTGATCAACAACGACCGCAACCACTTCGCCGCCTGCATGGTGGCGCTGGGCGATGCCGACGGCATCGTCACCGGCGTCACCCGCAACTATTCCACCGCCCTCGACGACATCCGCCGCGTCATCGACGCCAAGCCCGGCCACCGCGTCATCGGCGTCTCGATCGTACTCGCGCGGGGTAAGACTGTCCTCGTTGCGGACACCGCGGTGCACGACATGCCCAACGCCGAGCAGATCGCCGACATCGCCGAGGAAGCGGCTGGCTTTGCGCGTCGCATGGGCTATGAGCCGAGGCTCGCCATGCTCGCTTATTCCACCTTCGGCCACCCGCAGGGCGAGCGTTCCGAGCGCGTCCAGGAGGCCGTGCGCATCCTCGACAAGCGCCGCGTCGACTTCGAGTATGACGGCGAAATGGCCGCCGACGTCGCGCTCAACGCACGGGCCATGGCGCAATACCCGTTCATCAGGCTGACCGGTCCGGCCAATGTGCTGATCATGCCGGCGTTCCACTCGGCCTCGATCTCGACCAAGATGCTGCAGGAACTCGGCGGCTCGACGGTCATCGGCCCGCTGCTGGTCGGCCTCAACAAGCCGGTCCAGATCGTCTCGCTGAACGCCAAGGACTCAGACATCGTCAACATGGCGGCGATCGCGGCCTATACGGCGGGGACTTGAGCGGCGGACCAAGTGACAGGCGAGAGCCGATTGCGAGCCTGTGAACGCTTTTCGAACGAAGCTCAACCCGGTGCGAACATCCGGGCCGCTTCGACCACCTCGTCCACCTGATCCGCTCGCAGCAGATCGATCGGTATACGGCCGTCGAGTTGCGCCGCCGGGCGTGTCAGCCACAGCCAGGCGAGCCTCGGATTGCCGATCAGCTTGAGCACATCGCTTATGCCCGCGACCGGCCTGCCGTCGACGAACTGCGCCAGCGGAAAAACGTGTTTGCGGCCGCCCTTGCGCAAGGCGATGACGTCGCCGCGTCTTTGCCAGCGGTGCAGGGTCGAGCGGGCGATGCGCAGGCTTTCTTCCAGATAGGTCGAGCCGGCGACGCGGCCGGCCCAGTCCTCGATCAGCATCGATTCGAGGTCGTCGGGTTGCGGGGGAGGTGGTGCGCCGGCCGACAATGGCACCGGCAGGCCGGCGGCACCGGCTTCGCTGCGGCGCGCCGCTTCCGCCGCGAGCGCGCGCACGAATTTCTGCGCAAGGCCGGGAAGGTCGGCATGGATGGTGTCGATGGCGCGCTGGTGTCTCGGCGACAGCGAGGTGACGGCGGACGCTATGCTGCCGGCAATCTTGCCGACGGAGACCACGGTGGCTTGGTTTATGGCCTCGTCATAATGGGCAAGCGCGCGTTCGACGTCTTCCGCGACCATCTCCGCGAAGTCGTCTTGCCCGAGACCGGTTGTCTGAAATCTGTTCATGCATCTGTCTTCCGGGCCGCGCTCCTCCCTTAGCCGCGGCCGGTTGCTGAATTTCTAGTGCTGAAAACGAAGATCGCGGCGGCAACGACCCGCGCCGCCCGACAGCTTGCTGCCTTGCATTTTTGAACATCCCATCTGATTGCGGGCGCCCCGAAATATCAGTCGCGGGAGGCTCGCGATGTCGTGTAGGAGCGATATGTGACAGTGACGCGACGGTGAGCAGCGGGGCGCTTTTCCCTTCTCCCCCTTGTGGGGCCCACAGGGGGAGAAGGAAAAAAGTGCCCCCTACAACAACCCCGCCTGTTCGGCCTCGCGGCGCAAATTCTGCCTTGGCCTTGGGCCGATCTGCTGGATCACCAATCCGGCCGCCAGTGAGCCAAGGTCACCGCAGGTCTTGAGGTCGCGGCCTTGCGTGTAGCCATGCAGGAAGCCGGCGGCGTAGAGGTCGCCGGCGCCGGTCGTGTCGACCAGCTCCTTGATGGCGGTGGCCTTGATGACCACGGTCTCGTCGCCGCGCACGATGACGGAGCCTTTCTCGGACCGCGTCACGGCGGCGATCCGGCAATCCTTGCGGATCTGCGCCAGCGCCTCGTCGAACGACGATGTCTGGTAGAGCGACTTGATCTCGTGGCTGTTGGCAAAGACGATATCGACGGTGCCCGAGCGCATCAACTCGAGGAATTCGTCGCGGTAGCGGTCGACGCAGAACGAATCCGACAGCGTCATCGACACTTCGCGGCCTGCCGCGTGCGCCAGTTTCGCCGTCTGCCGGATCGCTTCCTTGGCGCGCGGTGGATCCCACAGATAGCCTTCGAAATAGGTGACCTTGGCGCCAGACGCCTTGTCGGCCTCCACGTCCTCCGGCCCCAGCTCGACGCAGGCGCCGAGATAGGTGTTCATCGAGCGCTCGCCATCGGGGGTGACGAAGATCATCGAGCGGGCCGTCGGCGGCTCGCCCTTGAGCGGTTTGGTGTCGAAGGCGACGCCCTGGGCATGGATGTCGTGCGCGTAGATTTCGCCCAGCGCATCGTTGGAAACCTTGCCGAAGAAGGCGGCACGGCCGCCGAAGGAGGCGACGCCGGCCGCCGTGTTGCCGGCGCTGCCGCCGGAGGCTTCGATCGCCGGACCCATGCGGCTGTAGAGCAGTTCGGCGCGCTGGGTATCGATGAGGTTCATCGCGCCCTTGATGATGCCGTTGGTTTCGAGGAATTCCTCCTCGCACTGGGCGATGATGTCGACAATGGCATTGCCGATGCAAAGCACGTCATAATCCGGCATCAATATCTCCGCCAAAAACCAGAGCCAGCTTCTTGCCATGCAGGCCGGGCGCGGGTCTAGCGATTCGAAACGGCTTTGCCTAGAGCGCGGCACTCAACTTTGGCGGATCATCCCAGCGCATCCACTTGAGGCGCTACGACAATTCGACCGTGGCCGAAGCATTTTATCGCGGCCTAGCCTACAACTCTGGCCTGTTCGATCACAGCCCGAAGGCGAGCCAGCGGATGCCGACACGAAACGATACAACGACCGACCTGGCGCTGCTCGGCGTGCTGGCTGTATTGTGGGGCGCCTCCTACACCTTCATCAAGATCGGCGTCGAGACGATCCCGCCGATCACCTTCATTGCCGCGCGCACTTTGATTGCCGGCGCTATTCTTCTGGCCATCATCCGCTGGCGTGGGCTTGCCATGCCCAGCGATGCGGCGAGTTGGCGCCGCTTCGCCTTCCAGGCATGCCTCAACAGTGTCGTCCCGTTCACGCTGATCGCCGCCGCCGAGCGTTCGGTGGATGCCGGCCTCGCTACCATCCTGAACGCGACCTCGCCGATCTTCACCTTCCTGCTCACCGCGCTGATCACCCGCCATGAACCGGTCACGCTGCGCAAACTGGTCGGTGTCGGCGCCGGCATTGCCGGCATCTGCCTCATCATCGGTACCGAAGCGTTGGGCGGTCTCGGTCAAGAACTGTGGGCGCAGCTCGCCATCGTCGTGGCGACGATCTGCTATGCCGGCGCCGCGATCTTCGGCCGTGGCTTCAAGGGCCTCGATCCGATGCTGCCGGCCGCCGGTTCCATGCTCTGCGGTGCCGTCATGCTGGTGCCGCTCAGCCTGGTGGTCGACCAGCCCTGGACGCTGGCGCCGTCGATGGCGTCGATCCTGGCGCTGCTTGGCCTCTCGGTGTTCTCGACGGCGCTCGCCTTCGTCATCTATTTCCGCCTCATCCACACGCTGGGCTCGGTCGGCACGACGTCGCAGGCCTATCTGCGCGTGCCGATCGGCGTCGGCATCGGCGCTGTCTTCCTCGGCGAAACGCTGGGGCCGACTGTATGGCTCGGCATGGCTTGTGTCGTTGCCGGCGTCGCGGCCATGACCATCCCGGTTCGCAAGCCGGCGCTTGCAAGATAGCTGCGCGCTTGTGCTCATGACTTGGGCTGCCTATCTCGGGAGCGTCCGTCCATTCGGCGGTGTCTGCTCATCGAGGGTTGAAGCACGGTGATTTTCGACGCTGCCCGCACCGCGGCCCTTGAGCTGCTCTCGCCGCCTTTTCGGGCCGTCTTCCTCAAGACGCTGGGCTTGACCCTGCTGGCGCTGGTCGCCCTGTGGTTCGGCCTGACCAGCCTTGTCGAATGGCTGGCCCTGCCATGGCTGCAGACGCTGTTGCCGGGCATACCGTCCTGGGCCGGCTGGCTGGGCGGCATCATTGCAGCAATTGCGCTCGCCTTCGGCATGGCATTGCTCGTCGCGCCCGTCACGGCCGTGATCGCCGGCCTGTTCCTCGACGATGTCGCCGAAGTGGTCGAGCGCACCGACTATCCAGCCGATCCGCCCGGCCGCGCAATGCCGGCGCTGCGCTCGCTGGTGCTGGCGATAAAGTTCTTCGGCGTCGTCATCCTCGGCAACATCGTCGCCCTGTTGCTCCTGCTGGTGCCGGGCATCAACATCGCCGCCTTCTTCATCGTCAACGGCTACCTGCTCGGGCGGGAATTCTTCGAATTCGCCGCCATGCGCTTCCGTCCGGAGGAGGATGCCAGGGCCTTGCGCAGGCACCATGCCGGAACGGTATTCCTCGCCGGGCTGGTCATCGCGGCCTTCCTCGCCGTGCCGCTGCTCAACCTGGTGACGCCGCTTTTCGCCGCCGCCATGATGGTGCACCTGCACAAGGCGATTTCGGCGCGCGAAGCGGCACGCCGCTCGCGGAGCTAACTCGGCTCAGCGGCGCGGGAATCCGCCGCCCGGCCTGTTCATGAGGACTTCCCTGTTCATGAGGACTCGCGGAACAGCGCCTGCAACTTGCCGAACGGCATGGCGGCGCGGGTGAAGCCGAACGTGCCATCCTGCTGGATCTCGCGCGCCGCCGTCTCCAGCATGCCGTAGGCGAAATTGGTCAGCCACGACCCGAGTGAGATACGCTTGACCCCTGCCATGGCGAGATCGGCGATGGTGAAGCCCGGTTTAGCCAGTACGTTCACCGGCTTGCTCACCGCCGAACAGATCGTGCGCACCATCTCGATATCGCTGATACCAGGCGCATAGAGCACGTCGGCGCCGGCCTTCTCGAAGGCCTGCAGCCGCTTGATGGTGTCGTCGAGGTCGGACTTGCCCCACAAGAAGTTCTCGGCCCGCGCCGTGAACACGAAATCGCGCTTCAGCGCCCGCGCCGCCTCCACCGCCGCCGCGACGCGCTCGACCGCGTGGGCAAAATCATAGATCGGCTTGTCGGGGTCACCTGTGTGGTCCTCGATCGAGCAGCCGGCAAGGCCCGCCGCTTCCGCCGCGAAGATCGTCTCGGCGGCCTGCTCGGCGCTGTCGCCCTTGCCTTTTTCGAGATCGGCCGAAACCGGCAGGCTGGTCGCCGCCGTCACGTCGCGGCAATGATGGATCATCTGGTCGAAGGTCACTGCGCCATCCGGGAGGCCGCGCGAAAAGGCAAAGCCGGCGCTGGTCGTCGCCAGCGCCTTGAAGCCGAACGAGCCAAGCAGCTTCGTCGTGCCGACATCCCAGGGATTGGGCATGACGAAGGTCGAGGCATGCAGGTCACGAAAGATCTTACCCTTGTCCATGGCAATTCCCCCATAGTGTGCAGTGCGATGGCACGGATTTTAGCTTGCCCGCCTTGCCCGGGCAAACGAATGCGCGGGGTTCAGAAGCGTTTCTCGTTCTCTGCTGCCAATCTTTCGAACGCGCCGGAATCCTTGACGTAATGCGTCTTGTCCCAATGGTAGGTGACGGAAATCTCGTGCGACGCAGCCTTGGGCGCGGCCTCGTCACAGCTTTCACGGCTCGGCACGGTGGTGTCGGTGACTGTCGCCTTGATAGCGGCATAAGGCTGTCCGTCAGCGATGGTCTGGAACCCGATGTCCTGCCTGCGGCTGTAGGCGCATAGCTTCTCATCGAGCGTATAGATCATGTCGACCAGTTCGAACCTGTCCTTGGCAACCATGATCAGCGGCGTCGCCACATAGTTCTGGTTCGAATTGAAATGCGCGCTCATGGTTATGAGTGCGTCGTCTCCGTCGCCGATCGAAAGCTTGTTCGGCTCGCGGAAATAGGTGCTGCGGTCGACCGCGACATTGGCCGCGTCGAGCAATTTCGGCTTGGCCGTGATGTCGTAGAGCGCCAGCACCGCGTAGCCCTCGGCGCTGTCGGGAGAATCGCCAAGGTCGAACAGCATCGCCAGCCGGTCCTTGCCGCCGGCCTTGATGGCCAGCACCGCGGCATTGGAAAAGCTGGAGGTCTCGGGTGGCGAACCGCCATCGTCCGGTCCCTCGATATGGCGCATGTCGATGGGCGACCCGCCCTTGTAGAAGCCGTCCTTATCAGCGGCGAGGCCCGGAATGACCATTTTTGCCAGATCGAGATAGGTCACATCGGTGCGGCCGGGCAGCGCGCTGCCGAGATCCGGAAAGCCGATCGCTTGCGCGCCGGCTGCGGTCCACAAGAACGGCAGCAGCACCAAGGCGAGGATGAAGCGAAAGAGGTTCGTTGGCATGGACGCCTCGGGCTGTCGGGCGCACGGACCGTAGCACAGCGCCCTACGGCGTCCAGCCCGTCCATCAAGCCCGGCGGATCAGTGGATCGGCACCAGTCCCGCCAGTTCGCGCATGTCGTCGAACAGAATGCCGCCGGCGTGGATCAGGCCATCGCGGTCGGAATAGGGGTCGCCATGATAGGAAAACACCCGCATGCCGGCGGCGATGCCGGCCTGCGTGCCGGCGACGCTGTCCTCGATGACGACGCAGTCGGCGGGCGGAAAGCCCATCGTCTTGGCCGCATGCAGGAACAGGTCCGGGAACGGTTTGCCGCGCGAGACCATGGTGGCGCTGAACATCGCATGTTCGAACAGCGGCAACAGCCCGGTCTGGCCAAGCGTGATGTGCATCTTCGAGATCCGGGCCGACGTGGCGACGCAATAGGCGATGCCGGCCGCGCGAACCGCCTCGATGAACTCGCGGACATAGGGGATCGCCTCAACGCCATGGGCGAACAGGTCCGGCAGGCCGGCGTTCCAGCGATCGACGAAGTCGGCGCCGAGCCGGACTTCGGTGTCGGCTTCGATTTCCTTCTGCACCGACACCATGCTGCGGCCGGAGAAGTTCTTGCGGCAATATTCGAAGCTGGTCGGATAGCCCGCCGCGCTGAGCCACTCGGCGAGGCGTCGGTTGGCGAGATTCTCCGTGTCGACCAGGATCCCGTCGCAGTCGAAGATGACCAGCTTTGGAATTTGCATCAGGCGGTGCCGGTCGATCCGAACCCGCCGGAGCCACGCGCGGTGCCGCCGGCCAGCGAGCGCTCTTCGACGCCCACCTGCGTCACGGCGGCGAAAACCAGCTGGGCAATGCGCATGCCTCGCGTCACGGCGAAATCCTCGTCGCCGAGATTGATCAGCAGCACCTTCACCTCGCCGCGATAGTCGCTGTCGACCGTGCCCGGTGAATTGAGGACGGTGAGGCCATGCTTGAAGGCAAGGCCGGAGCGCGGCCGCACCTGGCCTTCCATGCCTTCGGGGATTTCGAGGATCAGCCCGGTCGGCACAAGAGCGCGTTTTCCCGGCAGGATCAGCAGCGGCCGGTCGTCAGGCACCGCCGCGCGCAGGTCCATGCCGGCGGCGCCGGCGCTTTCGTAAGCGGGAAGCGGTAGTCCTTCAGCATGCGGCAGCCTGACGACGCCGACAGTCGGACCGATGACGGAGGAGTTTTGGAGGGCTGCGCGCATAAAATCGATCCTATCGGCGCGATTGCCGATTCGGTCAATTCGCCCGCAAGCCTATCAACGGCTTTCTTTCAGGCATCACTATGGCCTGAGGTGTGTTGAGATTCAGGTCAGGCCGAGTCGAAAACGGCGGATTTCGAGAACCGGAGCGGAGCGGACATTCGGTCCGTGAGCACCGGAAGCGGAGAAACCCGTCGTTTGCAGGCCGGCATCACCTAAATATCAACATACCTTAGCGCACTTCCATCGGAACCACCGTCGTCTCCTTGATCTCTTCCATCACGAAAGAGGCGGAAACATCGGACAGCGCCACCTTGGCGATCAGCCGCTGGTAGAGCCGGTCGTAGGCCTTCACGTCGGCGACGCGGGCGCGCAGGACATAGTCGAGGTCGCCGGACATGCGGTAGACGCCGATGATCTCGGAAAGACCGGTCACCGCCGCGCGGAACTTCTGCAGCCAGTCGGGATCGTGATTGGACGTGCGGACCAGAATGAACACCGAAAGGCCAAGTCCGAGCTTCTCGGCATCGACCAGCGCCACCCGGCCGGTGATGACGCCATCCTCCTCCAGCCGCTTGACGCGCCGCCAGCAGGCATTGCGCGACAAGGCCACCCGCTCCGACAGCTGGTCGACCGACAGCGTGCCGTCGCGTTGCAATTCGGTTAGCAATCTCCGGTCGATTTCATCGATATTCAGCGCCATGTGGGATGTTTGTCCCACAAAATGGCAAAATACAAGGACATTTTGAGACCAATGAACCTGCGAAGCGTGTCAGGATACTCATATCGGAACCTGAAGCGCTGAAGGGGAACCAGCATGTCGGTCGCAAGGATTTTCACCTCTCATCCGGCCAAGGTCGGCGAAACCTATTTCAGCCATATGGCCTTTGCGGCGTGGTTCTCCTCGCGGCTGCTGATGGCGGCCGGTGCCGCGCTCGTTCACGCTTTCTTGCCATTTCTGTTTGAGACTACCGCCAGCCGAATCGTTCGCGAGCTTTACGAGCGGACACACAACAGAGGCACGCACGCGACCAAGGAGCCGGCGGCTCTTCCGGATCGCGCCTAGGAGAGAAGCGATGTGCCGGTGGGCGGCCTATCTGGGTGAAGCGGTCTTTCTCGAAGACATCCTCACCGCGCCCTGCCACTCGCTGATTGCCCAGAGCCATTGCGCCCAGGAAGCGAAGTCGCCGACCAATGGCGATGGTTTCGGCCTTGCCTGGTATGACGACCGGCCCGAGCCCGGCCTCTACCGCGACATCCTGCCGGCCTGGTCCGATCCCAATCTGAAGAGCCTGTGCCGGCAGATCAAATCCGGCCTGTTCCTTGCCCATGTGCGAGCCTCGACCGGCGGCGCCACCAGCCGCATGAACTGCCATCCGTTCATCTCGGGCCGTTGGTCGTTCATGCACAATGGCCAGATAGGTGGCTTCGAAAAGATCCGCCGCGCGCTGGAGAACACGCTCTGCGACGCCGTCTTCGACCAGCGCGAAGGCACCACCGATTCCGAACTGTTTTTCCTGCTGATGATCGACGAGGGATTGGCCGGTGACCCGCAAGGCGCAGTGTCGCGCGCCACCAGCCGCGTGCTCGACGCTTCGCGCCGCGCCGGCCTCGAACCGGCGCTGAAGCTCACCGCCGCCTTCTCGGACGGGCAGGCGCTGCATGCGGTGCGCTATGCCACCGACGCTCACGCGCCGACGCTCTACACCTCCGCCCTGCGAAAAGGCGGCGGCCGCTGCATCGTGTCCGAACCGTTCGATCGCGAGGGCGGCGATTGGCAGGCGATCCCGCCGTCGAGCTTCGTCACCATGACCCGGGACGGCATCGCCATTCGACCGTTTGCGCCCGCATCTGCAAGGCTTGCTCTGGCCCTTTAGGTTACAAATCAGTCAGCTCCGCGCGATATCCGGCGTTTGGCACTTCAGGGGCTTTGCCGCGCGCTCGAGTGCTTCAGCCAGTGGCGATCGAAGACATCGAGGATGGCGCGGAACTCGGCAGGCGGGATCTGGTGGACGCCGCCATCGCTCCCTCCAACGAGGAACCGCGTGAGCTGCCGGTCGACCTGCTCGGGATGCTCGATGGACATGCCGACCGATGCCAGATCTGCCGAAATCGACTCATCGGGCAGCAGGTATCCGCCCCACGGGGTGGCGCCCCGCGCCTGATCGCGCAGACGCACCATGAGGATCCTTGTAAGCGACGGCTGCGCCTCCGGGCCGATAATCGCCGTTCCACACATATATCCGCCAAGAACGCTCCCCGGCTGCGACCGCGGGAACAGGCTGACGAAGAACTGCGCATCCCCGCCGACTTCCCTCAGATGCATGTAAAGGGCACGCTTGGCCGGCGTGACCGGGCCGCCAAGCACCAACTGGCCTGTCGGCAAGATTTCGCGATAGCTGGCGGTCAGGCCATGTGAGCCAGGCCCCGGCTCCATCGACAGGATGCCCCTGATGAATTGGCCGCGATAGTAAGGAGACCAGGCACGCGAATAGCATGCATAGGTACCGGCAAGCGCCAAGGCGAGGCTGCGCTCTTCATGGTTGGACGAGGTCTCGAACTGAGACCCGGCGCGGCGTTCGAGATCTGCGCTGTCGATGTTGTGGCGGGTCGCGATCGCGGCCGTGAAGTTTGGCAGGTCGCAGTCGGCGATCCATGCGCCTGACTGTTCCAAGCCCAGCAGCTTCACCCAGTCTTCATACACACTATGCTCGCGCGGCTGGGCGCGGCCCTGCAGCCATTTGTCGGCACGGCCGAGATCGAATGAGGTCTTCGGATTGACGGACCGGAAAGCCGCCGCCAGATCCTTGCGGGTTACCGTCCCCAACAACGCCGAAGTCAGCCGTAATTTCTGAGCAATGTGCTGTGCCACGTGGCTGCCTTTGCGGTTTGGTTTCCGCCATAACACGCCGTGGCAAAACCTCACACCTTACTTTTCGATCTGCTAATATAAGAGGAATTCCAGAGAATTCCACGGCATTCCGCGCGTGCAGCCTTCCCGGCTTGTGGGCCGGCGCTAAGCTCGCGAAGGGCAAGGGGCATACTGTCAGCGAACGTTCTGAACGTGCGCCGGGGAGGTCATTCCCCTTTCTTTCGAAAAGCTGTGACACGCTCCCATCGAGCAACGGCGAAACCAGGCTGAGAAGCCCGGTAGCAACCGAACCGTAATGCCACCTCGAATTGAAGGAATGACCGGATGACCGCAAACGCCTCTTCCAGACTGACATTCATCGTATTTACCGCAGGCTGCATCGCACTGGTGCTGCTGTTTCGATACGCGCCGGCCGGCGACTCTCACTCGAGATATCTCAAGGGCGCAACGGCTGTGGTGGCCGCCAAGCCGACCCGCATCGACGTCGATAACGAGGCGCACGCGATTCGCTTCTATATCGACGGCAAGCAGGTCGCCCTGCTCGACGAGTCCGGATTCAGGCAGTGAGGCGGCCAAGCCGCGCACAGCGGCGAGGTGGAGTTGATGACTCATGAAGAGGAACTTGGGCGCGCCGTATGAGCCTATCCAGGAAATGCGCGCGCTTTGTAGCCAGAGAGGAAAACTGTCATGAAACTCGTTCTGTCCGCACTGCTCGTGCTGCTTGTCTTGTCGCAAGCGGCGGAGGCCAAGAAGAAAGTTGCGGTGACGCAAGACAATGCCGCCACGGCGCAGGTGACCCGGCCGCCCCTGGACGACACGTCGACAGGCGGAATCAGGTCGGCCGCGGGGGCAACCGCGACGGCCACCGAAGGGCAGCAATACCCGCCGGCGCTGTATTTCAATTTCCAGTAAGCCAATTGCTTGTCGACGCGGGTGCTTGTCGACGCGGGGATCCATGATCCGCAACGGGATATCGCTTCGAGCTATTTAGGGAGAGCCCGAGGATCGCGGCTCCCCCCGAGTGCTGCCGGCCGGGATGCCCAATCGTGATTGGCTGGCGATACATTTTGGGCCGCCTGAGGTGGAACCATAGCGAAGATCACGGCCCCGTCGATGACCGGCAGGAACATTTCGCAGCCGAAGCGAGACCGTCGACTAAATCCGATTGGCCTTGACCGGCGCAATTCCAATCAAGCACAGCCGATCCTCGAATGCTCAACTCCGCTTGAAGCCGTGCCTCGATCCGCCATCTTCAAGGCGAGTGCCGCCAAGCCGGAGCATTCCTCATGCACATTGCCTTCCCCTCAACCGTCGATCTCGCCACGGCAATCGCCGCGCGCAAAATCTCCGCCGTCGAGGCACTCGACGCCCATCTGGCGCAGATCGACAGTCACAACGAGACAGTCAACGCGGTCGTCTCGCTCGACAGGGAGGGCGCGCGCGAACGCGCCAAGAAAGCGGACGCAGCGCTGGTACGCGGCGAAGCGCTCGGTCCGCTGCATGGCGTTCCCTTCACCCTGAAGGACATGCACGAGACAGCAGGCATGAAAACAACCGTCGGCTTTCCGCTCTTCGCCGATTATGTCGCGCAGCAGGACAGCCCGGTCGTCGCCAGGCTGAGGGCGGCCGGCGGCGTGCTGATGGCCAAGACCAACGTCGCCAGCATGCTGTCCGACTGGCAGTCGAACAATCCGCTGTTCGGCCGCACAAACAATCCTTGGAACCTTGAGCGCACCTCTGGCGGCTCCAGCGGCGGCGCGGCAGCGGCGATCGCGGCTGGCATGACGCCGTTCGATGTCGGTACCGACATGCAGGATTCGATCCGTCTCCCAGCCGCCTTTTGCGGCGTCTACGGCTTGAAACCAACGGAGCATCGCGTCTCGTTGGCCGGTGCCTTTCCCAATCCGGGCGATGCCGCGCGCAGCGTCCGGTTGATGTCCTGCGTCGGGCCGCTGGCGCGCAGCGTGGACGATTTGTCCTTGATCTATCGCATCATTGCCGGATCGGACGGGCGCGACACCGATCTGGCGCCGGTGCCGGTCGAGGACATGCCGAAGCTCGAGCTCAAGACACTGCGCATCGCTTTTGCACCGACCTTTCCCGGCTTCCCGGTGACCGACGCTATCGGTGCTGCTGTTGAAAATATCGCAAGGCAGTTGCAGTCGGCCGGCGCGACTGTCGAGAAAGCGAACCTTCCAAAACTGGATTTGCATGACGATCTCGCGCAAGGCGGCGCGCTGATCGGCATGATGATGGAGGCCGCGCAGCCCGAGCCGCCGGACGAGCCGACACCCGTCTCGCGCTGGTTCGAGGCGCTCGCCCGCCGTGACAGATCGATTCTCGCCTGGAATCAGTTCCTTGAAAAACATGATGCGCTGCTCTGCCCGGTCGCCATGACCACGGCCTTTTCACATTGCGAGCCTGGCACGCCGATCAAAGTCGACGGCAAGGACCAAAGCTATTGGATGCTGCCGGCCTATGGTGCTGTCTTCAACTACAGCGGCCACCCGGCGCTTTCGATGCCCTGCGGACAGAACAGCGACGGCCTGCCGATCGGCCTGCAACTGGTCGGCAGGCGCTGGTCGGAATCACGGCTGCTCGGCATCGCCAGGGCAATGACGCCGTTGACCGGTGGCTTCAGCCGCCCGCCAGGCTATTGAGCGAAGCGAGCCAATCCGTAAGGCGCCAGCAGCGGATCGCGCTCGCCGTCGAGGATTTCACGAGCGGCAAACAGGCCGACGGCCGGCGCCAGCGTGATGCCGGAATGCATGACGCTGACATAGACACCGTCCATGCCCTCGGCGCGGCCGATGATCGGAAAACCGTCGATCGGCGTCGGCCGGTAGCCGACCGTGTGGAAATCGAGCGTCAGCCCGTCTCCGCCGCGCAGGCTGGCTTTCAGGACCGCGAACAGTTCGCTGGCGGTGACCTGCGCATCCATGCCGGGGTCGGCGCCGCTGAAATCGGAACCGGCGATGATACGGCCCTCGGCCGTCTGGCGCATATGCAGCCGCTCGGCCAGCACCAGTCCGTTCAGCAGCTTCTCGTGGGGCCGCGAGTGGACGATCAGGCCGGGTGGCGTCTCGAGCGGCAGATTTATGCCGGCGGTGGCGGCAATATCCGCCGAGCCGACGCCGGCCGCGATCACCACCTCGTCGGTGGCAAGCAGCCCATGCGATGTGTCGACGCCCGAAATCCTGCCGCCTGTCTGGACAAGCGCCGTCACCGTGCTGGAGATGATCCGCGCGCCGCGTCGTTCGGCACCGGCCAACAGCGCCTTCGTTGCCGCGACCGGCTCGGCAACGCCCTCTTCGGCGACATGCAAGGCGACATCCGGGAGTTCGATGAGATTGGGCTCTATACGTGCCGCGCCGGCGCGGTCGACGCGCTCTATGCCATAGCCCCAGGCCGAATGCTGCGCGCTATAGGTTTCCATGTCGGCCGCCGACAGATCCCAGCACAGGCCGCCGCACCAGCTGAGCGGCAGGCCGGGCAGGTCCCGCGCCAGCCGCGACCATTCGGCCATGGCGCGGGTGCGCAGCCGGAAATAGGGCTCCGGATTGCCCCATGTGGCATTGATCCAGGCAAAGGAGTTCGGCGTGGCGACCCCACCCGCGGCGCTGTCGGCGGCGATGACCGTCACCCGCGCCCCGGCCCTGGTCAGGTGCCAGGCCATGGAAGCACCGATGATGCCGGCGCCGATGACGATCACTTGCTTGGCTGCGCCCATGCGGAACCTCCGTCGAACAGGTCTTCTGATGCCATCGCATCGAACCTATCTCAAGTACCGGCAGGCCAATCCGGCCAAATCTGTTCGACAGGCCCGAAATGCGCTGCTAGAAGCCCGCGCCACAGACAGGATTCCAAAAATTGGCTGAAGACATCGAACAGGCGGTATCGCGCCGCCGCACCTTCGCGATCATCGCGCATCCGGACGCCGGCAAGACGACGCTCACCGAAAAGCTGCTGCTGTTCGGCGGCGCCATCCAGCTTGCCGGCGAGGTCAAGGCCAAGAAGGACCGCATCCAGACCCGGTCCGACTGGATGAAGATCGAGCGCGAGCGCGGCATTTCGGTCGTCACCTCGGTGATGACCTTCGAGTATGAGGACAATGTCTTCAACCTGCTCGACACGCCCGGCCACGAGGATTTCGCCGACGACACCTATCGCACGCTGTCGGCGGTCGATTCGGCGGTCATGGTCATCGACGCCGCCAAGGGCATCGAGCCGCGCACGCTGAAGCTGTTCGAGGTCTGCCGGCTGCGTGATATCCCGATCATCACCTTCGTCAACAAGATGGACCGCGAAAGCCGCGACCCGTTCGAAATCCTCGACGAGATCGAGCAGAAGCTGGCGCTGGATACAGCGCCCATCACCTGGCCGATCGGCCGCGGCAAGACGTTTTCCGGCACCTACCATTTGGCGCTGAACGCGGTGCGCAGGGGCGACGACGAGAAGGAACGCACGCCCGTCAATGGTCCCGATTCCAACCGCGTCGCCGGCCTGCTGCCGGAGAACGAGCGCGAGGCCTTCATCGAGGAACTGGAACTGGCGCGCGAAGCGTGCCGACCCCTTGATATAGAAGCCTTTCGCGAGGGCCATCTGACGCCGGTCTATTTCGGCTCGGCGCTGCGCAATTATGGCGTTCGCGACCTGATCGAGGCGCTCGGCGCCTTCGGCCCGCCGCCGCGCGCGCAGGAGGCGGACACCCGCACGATCGAGGCGACCGAGGAGAAGATGACCTCCTTCGTCTTCAAGATCCAGGCCAACATGGACCCCAACCACCGTGACCGCATCGCTTTCGTGCGCGTCTGCTCGGGCAAGCTCGAGCGCGGCATGAAGGCGAAGCTGGTGCGCACCGGCAAACCGATGTCGCTGTCGGCGCCGCAGTTCTTCTTTGCCCGCACGCGCGTCACCGCCGACGAAGCGTTCGCCGGCGATGTCGTCGGCATTCCCAACCACGGCACGCTGCGTATCGGCGACACGTTGACCGAGGGCGAGGAAATCCTGTTTCGCGGCGTGCCGAATTTCGCGCCCGAAATCCTGCGTCGTGTGCGTCTCGGCGATGCGATGAAGGCCAAGAAGCTCAAGGAAGCGTTGCACCAGATGGCCGAGGAGGGCGTCGTGCAGCTGTTCTCGCCCGAGGACGGTTCACCGGCCATCGTCGGCGTCGTCGGCGCGCTGCAGCTCGACGTGCTGAAGGAGCGGCTGAACTTCGAGTACACGCTGCCGGTCGAATTCGAAATGTCGCGCTTCTCAGTGTGTCGCTGGATCTCGGCCGACGACAAGGCCGAGACGCTGCGCTTCATCGAGGCGCATCGCGGCGACATCGCCCGCGACCTCGACAACGACCCGGTGTTTTTGGCCCAGCACGCCTTCTCGCTGAACTACGAAGCCGAACGCTGGAAAGCGATCCGCTTCGCCACCATCAAGGACTACCAGGTCCGCGACAAGGCGGCTTGAGCCGGGGCCTTTCCCTTCTCCCCCTGTGGGAGAAGGTGTCGCCGAAGGCGACGGATGAGGGGTGTTCCAGGGAACGCCAACGCCTCACTCCGCTGGAGCACCCCTCATCCGTCTCGGCGCTGCGCGCCGATCCACCTTCTCCCGCAAGGGGAGAAGGGAAGGATCAACCCTCAACTCACCCCCTGGCCGCCTCTTCGATCTTCGCAATATCGATCTTGCCCATCTTCATCATCGCCGACATCACCCGGCCGGCCTTGGCCCGGTCTGGATCCTGAAGCAGCCTCGGCAGCTGCTCCGGCACGACCTGCCAGGAGACGCCGAACTTGTCTTTCAGCCAGCTGCAGGGGCCGGGCTCGCCGCCCTCGGTGAGCTTCTCCCAGAAATAATCCACCTCTTCCTGCGTCTTGCAATCGATCGACTGTGACATCGCCTCGTTGAACTTGAATTGCGGCCCGCCATTGAGCGCCTGAAACGGCACGCCGTCGAGTTCGAACGTGGTCACCAGCACCTTGCCTTCATCGGCGTGGCCTTCGGGCCAACGCATCACGCTCAGCACCTTCGAATTCTTGAAGATGGAGACATAGAAATTCATCGCCTCTTCGGCCTGGCCGTCGAACCACAGGCAGGTGGTGATCTTTTGCATGTCGTGCTCCTCGGTTTGCTCTTTGCTGTTACAGGGAAACGGCTGACTCCGAGAATGGTGCCATTCCTGCCGTCTGCCCAAGGACGGCCACGCGCCGAGCGATCCGACAGCGGCCTGCAATTTTTTGCGATATCCGGTTTTTCGCGGAATCTGGCGCATAGCAAAATTGTGGCCAGACCGGACTTGCGCGTCTATAACGCCTGCGATCCGAATTCAGCGCCGCCGCGCCCTTCCTCGGCTGCGGCCAGCCACCAAGGAAAAAACATGCCTGCCTATCGCTCCCGCACCACCACTCATGGCCGCAACATGGCCGGCGCCCGGGGCCTCTGGCGCGCCACTGGCATGAAGGACAGTGATTTCGGCAAGCCGATCATCGCTGTGGTCAACTCCTTCACCCAGTTCGTGCCAGGCCATGTCCATTTGAAGGACCTTGGCCAATTGGTCGCGCGCGAGATCGAGAAGGCCGGCGGCGTCGCCAAGGAATTCAATACCATCGCCGTCGATGATGGCATCGCCATGGGCCATGACGGCATGCTCTATTCGCTGCCGTCGCGCGAGCTGATCGCCGATTCCGTCGAATACATGGCCAATGCGCACTGCGCCGACGCCATGGTCTGCATCTCCAATTGCGACAAGATCACCCCCGGCATGCTGATGGCCTCGTTGCGCCTCAACATCCCGACCGTCTTCGTCTCCGGCGGGCCGATGGAGGCCGGCAAGGTGGTGCTCGCCGGCAAAACGCAGGCGCTTGACCTGGTCGATGCCATGGTCGCGGCCGCCGACGACAAGATCTCCGACGAGGACGTCAAGGTCATCGAGCGCTCGGCCTGCCCGACCTGCGGCTCCTGCTCGGGCATGTTCACCGCCAATTCGATGAACTGCCTGACCGAGGCGCTCGGCCTGTCGCTTCCAGGCAACGGCTCGACGCTGGCGACGCATGCCGACCGCAAGCGGCTGTTCGTCGAGGCCGGCCATCTCGTCGTCGATCTGGCCCAGCGCTACTACGAACAGGACGACGAGACCGCACTGCCGCGCAGCATCGCCTCGAAAGGCGCCTTCGAGAACGCCATGACGCTCGACATCGCCATGGGCGGCTCGACCAACACGGTGCTGCATATCCTGGCCGCGGCACACGAGGGCGAGGTCGACTTTACGATGGAGGACATCGACCGGCTGTCGCGGCGTGTTCCGGTGCTCTGCAAGGTGGCGCCGGCCAAGTCCGACGTCCACATGGAAGACGTTCACCGCGCTGGCGGCATCATGGCGATCCTCGGCCAGCTCGACAATGCCGGGCTGATCAACCGCGACCTGCCGACGGTGCACACATCAAGCCTCGGCGAAGCGCTCGACCATTGGGATATTTCCCGCACGACGAGCCAGAACGTCCGCGATTTCTTCCTAGCAGCACCCGGCGGCGTGCCGACGCAGGTCGCCTTCAGCCAGGATCGTCGCTGGGACGACCTTGATCTCGATCGCGAGAAAGGCGTCATCCGCTCGGCCGAGACGCCATTCTCGAAGGACGGCGGTCTTGCCGTGCTCAAGGGCAATCTGGCACTCGATGGCTGCATCGTGAAAACGGCGGGCGTCGATGAATCGATCCTGAAATTCACCGGGCCGGCCCGCGTGTTCGAAAGCCAGGATGCCTCGGTCAAGGCGATCCTCTCCAACGAGATCAAGGCTGGCGATGTCGTCGTCATCCGCTATGAAGGCCCGCGCGGCGGCCCCGGCATGCAGGAAATGCTCTACCCGACCAGCTATCTGAAGTCGAAAGGCCTCGGCAAGGCCTGCGCGCTGGTCACCGATGGCCGCTTCTCCGGCGGCACATCGGGCCTGTCGATCGGCCATGCTTCGCCGGAAGCGGCGGAAGGCGGCACGATCGGGCTGGTGCAGGAGGGCGACACGATCGAGATCGATATCCCCAACCGCACCATTCGCCTGGCGGTCAGTGATGAAGAGCTCGATGCCCGGCGTGCTGCAATGGAGGCAAAAGGCCCCCTGGCCTGGAAGCCTGAGGAAAAGCGCAAGCGCAAGGTGACGACGGCGCTCCGCGCCTACGCCGCCTTCGCCACCAGCGCCGACAAGGGCGCGGTGAGACACGTACCGGAGTAGCGTGGATTCTTCCTTCTCCCCATGTGGGAGAAGGTGGATCGGCGCGCAGCGCCGAGACGGTTGAGGGGTGGGGTGACGGAGTGCCAGCGGCGCCAAGCTGGAGCACCCCTCATCCGACCTCGCTACGCGAGGCCACCTTCTCCCGCAAGGCGAGAAGGAAGAAGCGCCTCACGGCATCAGCTGATATTCATAAAGCTTCTGATACAGCCCGCCCTGCTTGAGCAAGGTCCGGTGTGGGCCGCTCTCTACCACCTTGCCCCCTTCCAGCACCACGATCGTGTCGGCCTGGTGAACCGTCGACAGGCGGTGCGCGATGACGATCGTCGTGCGGCCTTCGGTCAGTTGCTGCAGCGCGTCGCGGAACAGGGCTTCCGACTCGGCATCGAGCGCGCTGGTCGCCTCGTCCAGAAGCAGGATTTCGGCATTGCGCAGCATGGCGCGCGCGATCGAGATGCGCTGGCGCTGGCCGCCGGACAAAAGGCCGCCATTCTCGCCGACATCGGTCTCATAGCCTTTCGCCTGCGCCATGATGAAGTCATGCGCGTTGGCCGCCCTGGCGGCGGCGACCACCTCTTCGTCGGTCGCGTCCTGCCGCCCGAGCCGGATGTTGTGCATGATCGTGCCGGCAAACAGGAACGTATCCTGGCTGACATACGCGATCTTTTCCCGCAGCGAGGCGAGCGTCGCGTGAGAGATGTCCTGGCCGTCGAGCAGCACCTTGCCGCCCTGCGGGTCGTACATGCGCATGATCAGGTTCAAGATCGTCGACTTGCCGCTGCCGGAAGGCCCGACCAGCGCCGTCATCTTGCCGGGCGCCAGGGTCAGGTCGAACCGATCCAGCACCGGCGGGCCATTCTGATAGGCGAAGCTGACGGCATCGAAGCGGATCTCGCCCGGTCCGGGCAGAAGCGGTCTCGCATCCGGTTTTTCGGCCAGCGTCAGCGGTTCGTCGGCGAGTTGGAACATCATGCGCACGCCGACAATGCCGCTTTCGAGCGAGATGCGCACGCGCGCGAGCCGCTTTGCCGGTTCATAAGCCAGCAGCAGCGCCGCGATGAAGGCCATGATGTTGCCGGGCATCTGGCCGCCCTGCAGAACCAGCATGCCGCTCACCATGACCGCACCGGCGATCGCCAGCCCGGCCAGCGTCTCCATCACCGGACTGGTCACCGCTTCCAGCGCGGCGATGTTGTTGGCCCTGTCCTCGACGTCTGAAACCGCCTTGTACATGCGCTTGCGCATCAGGCCTTCGAGGTTGAAGGACTTGACCACGCGCACGCCGATCGCGGTTTCCTGCATCACCTGCACGATCTGGCCGACCGAGCGGAACTCCATGGCAGCGAACTTGCGCACACGCTTCAGGATGCGGTTGACGCCATAGATGGCGACTGGGCCGACGACGAAGCAGATCAGCGACAGCGCCGGCTGCTGCCATACCATGACCCCAATCAGGGCAGCCAAGGTCACCAGATCGCGCACATAGGAGGTGACGATCAGGTCGAGCACGTTGCGCGCCGCCTGGGCATTGTTGGTCATGCGGGTGATCAGGTCGGACGACGAGGTCGAATGATAGAATTCGATGCCTTGCGCCAGGATGCGATCGTAGATCTTGCGCTGCCGCTCGGCGATGATGGCGTTGCCGACCCGGCTCATGAAATAGGCCTGCACGAAATTGGCGAAGCCCTTGACGACGAAGATTCCGGCGACCGCCAAGGCGATCATATTGACGCGGTCGACCCGTTTGTCGATCACGAATTCATTGGTGATTTCGCGCAGGATCCAGGCGCTGGCAGCCGTCATGCCGGCCACCACCAGCATCGACAGGATGGCGGCGCCGTAGCCGACCCTGTGCTGCCGGAAAGATTCCTTGAGCAGCCTTGCGACGAGGCGCTGGTTTTCCGTCGAACGGAAGAAACGAAACAACGGCTGATCCTTGATGCCGGGAGGACGAAGGCGGCTTATAGAGGGAGTTGCCGCCGGAGGGAACTGTCCGCAACGGTCGGCAAGAAACGGCTGTGGCATGGTGCCTTTTGCGCCACCATGCCAGAGTGATTCTTCAGGGGATGACGAACGATGGATTTCGACCTTATCGTGCGCGGCGGAACACTGCCTGACGGCACCATCGCCGACATCGGCATTATCGGTGAGACAATCGCGGCAATCGAGCCCGAACTGAATGTCACCGCCGGTGTGGCAATCGATGCGTATGGCAATCTGGTGTCGCCGCCCTTTGTCGACCCGCATTTCCACATGGACGCGACGCTCTCCTACGGCATTCCGCGCATCAACGCGTCGGGCACGCTGCTCGAAGGTATTTCGCTCTGGGGCGAACTGAAGCCGCTGCTGACACATGAGGCGGTGCGCGACCGGGCGCTCGCCTATTGCGACTGGGCGGTGTCGATGGGCCTGCTCGCCATTCGCACCCATGTCGATGTCTGCGACGACCGGCTGCTGGCAGTCGAGGCCCTGCTCGACGTCAAGAAGACCATCGCCCCTTACCTAGACCTGCAATTGGTGGCTTTTCCGCAGGACGGCTTCTATCGCTCGCCGACGGCACGCCAAAACACCATCCGCGCGCTGGACATGGGCGTCGACGTGGTCGGCGGCATCCCGCATTTCGAACGCACCATGGCCGACGGTACGCGCTCGGTGACCGAACTCTGCGAGATCGCGGCAAGACGCGGCCTGATGGTCGACCTGCATTGCGACGAGACCGACGACCCGCTGTCGCGCCATATCGAGCAGCTGGCCTATGAGACGCAGCGCCTCGGCCTGCGGGGCAGGGTCGCCGGCTCGCACCTCACCTCGATGCATTCGATGGACAATTACTATGTCTCGAAGCTCCTGCCGCTGATTGCCGAGGCCGGTGTGGCGGCCATTCCCAACCCGCTGATCAACATCATGCTGCAGGGGCGCCACGACACCTTCCCGAAGCGCCGCGGCCTGACCCGGGTCAAGGAGATGCAGGCGCTGGGCATCCGCGTCGGCTGGGGCCAGGATTGCGTGCTCGATCCCTGGTATTCGCTGGGCACCGCCGACATGCTCGACGTCGCCTTCATGGGCCTGCATGTGGCCCAGATGTCGAGCCCGGCCGACATGGCGCGCTGCTTCGACATGGTCACCAGCGTCAATGCCGCGATCATGGGGCTCGATCATCTCGGCCTGGCGGTCGGCAAGCGCGCCAGCCTAGTCATTCTCGACGCCGGCAACCCGATCGAGGCCCTGCGCCTGCGCGCCGAGCGCATTTGCGTCATCGCCAGGGGCAAGGTGGTGGCGGAAAGGACAAGGCAGGACACCAGGCTGTCCATCCCCGGCCGGCCGGCAACGGTCAACCGCAGGCATCAGGCCGGGTAGGCCCAGTCGATTCCCGGTTCTGGTCTCGCCCTTTCCCGGATTCTCCTCGTCAAAGTGGCCGCTTCCGTCTAGGACGCAGTTACGAAAAGGGAGGAATCGGGATCGGCATGACGCAACCCGTGGCGCAAAATTCCACGATCAGGAACGTGCTTCTGGCCGGCATTCTGCTGATGCTGGCCGGCGATTTCCTGTTTGCGCTGAACGATGCGATGGGCAAGTGGCTGGTCGCGAGCTTCTCCGTTGGCCAGGTGGTGCTGATCCGGTCGATCGGCGCCTTCTTCGTGCTTGGTCCGATGATCGCCAACCAGGGCGCCGGCAGACTGTTCCAGATGGAGCGGCCCGGGCTGCAGATCCTGCGCGTGGTGGCGACGACGCTGGACACAGCCTTATTCTACGCCGCCGTCGTCTATCTGCCGCTCGCCGATGTCATGAGCTTCTACATGGCAGGGCCGATCTATGTCGCCGCGCTGTCGCACTTCCTGCTGGGCGAAAAGGTCGGCTGGCGCCGCTGGGCGGCGATCCTGCTCGGCTTCTGCGGTGTGCTGATCATGCTAAAACCGTCTTCGGCGGCGTTTTCGCTGTCGTCGGGCTTCGCGCTCGTCGGCAGCATCGCCTTTGCCTTTGCCATCATCCTCAACCGCCGGCTGCGCGGCACCAGCGACACCAATCTGGTGACGTGGCAGACCATCGGCACGCTGGCGGTCGGGGGCGTAATGACCATCGGCGCATGGCAGACACCGTCGGCGCTCGATTTCGGCGCCATGCTGCTGCTCGGCATCGTCTCCTGCGGCGCGCATCTGATGATCACCAGGGCGCTCAAGCTGGCGCCGGCCTCGACGCTGGCGCCGCTGCACTACACGCTGCTGTTATGGGCGGTGGTGTTCGGACTGGCGTTCTTCGGCGACGTTCCCGCCCCGCGTATCCTGATCGGCTCCGGCATCGTGGTGCTCGCCGGCCTGTTCATCTTCCACCGCCAGAAAGTGGTCGAGACTAAGGTGCCGCCGGAAAACGTGCCGAAGGGCGTGAACTAGCCCCTACGCACGGCCGCCAGGTGCCGTGAAAACTCCGGCGTCTCCATCAACGCCTTGCAGCGGGCAAACCGCCCGTCGGCATAGGCGCGGAAGTCGTCGACCGGGTTGTCGTTGGCGAGCTGGATCAGGCCCCACAGCGTCCACAATAGGTCGCACATCGCCTTATAGATGACGACGCGGCCGCGCTCCGCCGGCGTCGCCTCGCCGCCGAAATAGGCGCGCATCATCTCCTCGTCCTGCGCGGCATCGAATCTGCCTTCCACGCTGAGGTCGCCGAGATCCCAGAGCGGGTCGTTCATCCCGGAATATTCCCAGTCGACGATCCACATCCGCTCTCCCGTATCGAGAAAGTTCTCGCACAGGGGATCGCAGTGGCAGGCGACGACGGGAAGCGGATGCGCGGCAAGCGCCGATCGCACGGTCTCGGCCTCGCGCACCACATCGTGATAGCCGGCGGGCAGCGCGACATTCTTGGTCGACAGCACCTTGAGATAATCGTCGATCATCGCAAACAGTTCGAAGCGGAACGGGAATACGGCGCTCGAATCATGCAACTTGCGGAAGGCCTCGCCGGCACGCGCCGGACTGCCCGGCCGGGCCTTGAATTTCTCCGGCGACATCGTCTCGGCGCCGGCGATGAAGCGCGTCACCATCATCCCGGTGCCGGGGTCGACATGCAGCACCTCGGGGGCTACGCCTGCCTTGGCTGCCTCGCACGCCGCCACCGCCTCATTGGCGCGGTTGATATACTCTTCCGTGCCCTTGCCGGGAATGCGCAGGCAAAACGCACCGGCCTTGAAGACCAGGTTGGTGAGGCCGCCGAGCCGATCCAGCGGCCCGGTATAGCCGGCCAGCATCGGAATTGCGGCAAGTTTCGCCCGCGCCTCGTCCGTCACCATGCCTTCGCCCCACGCGGTTATTTCTCGCCGCAACGGTTCCACAATTTTCGCCGTTTGGCTATCATCCGATCGAAGGCAACTCGATCGGGCGAGAAAGCATGACGGACGATAAACACCTGGGCGCGCTCAGCGCAGCCTATGCCGCGACACGGCCCGAGGAAGTGGCTGCACTGTATGACCGCTGGTCGCAAACCTATGATGCCGATATGTCGGCCGCCGGCTACCGCCATCCGACGATCTGCCTTGCTTTGCTGGCCCGCCATCTGCCGCGCGGCTCAGTCCCGCTGCTCGACGCCGGCGCGGGCACCGGGCTCATCGGCGAATGGTTGAACATTGCAGGCTATCCTGAGGTCGAGGCGCTCGACATCTCGCAAGGCATGCTGGATCAGGCTGCCCGCAAGGGCGTCTATTCGGCGCTGCATTGCCTGGCGCTTGGCGGCAAGCTGCCCTTTGCCGATGATGCCTATGCCGGCATCGTCTCGGCCGGCGTCTTCACCTCGGGCCATGTCGGCGTCGAAGGGCTGGACGAACTGATCCGCATCTGCCGGCCCGGCGGCATCGTCGTGCTGACGGTCAAGAACACGCTCTGGGATCAAGGCTTTGCCGCGCGCATCGCCGAACTCGAGGCGCAAGGCCTCGTCACCCGCGTCGAGGAAACGCGGCCTTACGTCTCCATGCCGGGCGAGGCCGACACCGTGCCCAGCCGTGGGTTGGTAGTCAAAAGGTTATAGCTTCAACGAGACTTATCTTCTGCCGCTATGCTTTACCGTCTGTGAGTTCGGCAGAAATCTTTTTCACTTTCTGCAAGACAAGGTAGTCTAGGTCTTCGGTATCACTCGCTGCTGCTTCGTATTTTTTTCGGGCTTGGTTTGTAAATTCCTCAAACGCGGCTTTTCGTATCTTTGTATCGTATGAGGATTGCAGACTAATCTGCTTCGAAAGTTCCTTTGCCATCGACAACGTAGCTGCAGAACGATTGGCCATACTCAACGCGCTGGCGATCGTATCGAAATCCTTCGGGCCAATGCTCACGTAAAGCTCGGTAGTTCCACCACCCTTTGACTTAATGTTAAAGCGAAGTTTCAGCGCTCCGGCACGGCCTTCAACGTCAACATTGTTGGTTTCGTGGTTTACGTACTTTGAAGTGGCTCCACTTCTCTTCACCTCGGCATCCGACAGCTTCATTAGACCACCTCCATGACCGTTGGGAAGTAATCTTTAGAATACGGCAAAAATATGGCGCCCGATAATTCGAGTTAAAGCCTGAGCCTAATGCCTGCCGGATCGTACATCGGCCCGAGATGGATTTTGGCTGGCGCCCGCTCCATGGCCACGACCAGTTCATAGTCGCCCGAGGCGAGAAAATCGTCGCTCACCCCATCGGCGTTGCGCACATAGCCGTAGCCGATGTTCTTGCCCAGCGTGTAGCCATAGCCGCCGCTGGTCAGATAGCCGACCGGCTCGCCATTGCGCAGGATGGTCTCGCGTCCGAGCAGCACGATGTCGGGATCATCGACCGTGAAGCCGGCAAAGCGCTTCGTCAATGCCGTGCCGTTGGCCTTCTCCAGCGCGCGCCGTCCGACAAAATCGGTGTTCTTGCGCAGCTTGACCGCCCAGCCCAGCCCGGCTTCCTGCGGCGTGTCGTTGGGTGTGATGTCGGAGCCCCAGGCGCGATAGCCCTTTTCCAGCCGCAGCGATTCCAGCGCGCGATAGCCGACAGGGCGGATGCCGTGCCTCTTGCCGGCCGCCATCAGCGCGTCGAAGACTTCGCCGGTGGCCGCGATCGGCACATGCAACTCCCAGCCGAGTTCGCCGACATAGGTGACGCGCAACGCCCGCACCGTGTGGCCGGCAATGGCAATTTCCCGGACATGGCCGAACGGGAATGCTGTGTTCGACACGTCCGCATCGGTCACATCAGCCAGCACGTCGCGCGCCCGGGGCCCCATCAGCGACAGCGTACCGAAATCCTCGGTGACATCGGCAAGCGTGGCATCGAGACCCTCGCCGATATGGTCGCTGATCCACGACGCATCGTGGGTGCGGAACCCGGTGCCGGTGACGATGTAGAATGTCTCCTCGGCCAGCCGCGCCACGGTCAGGTCGGCCTCGATGCCGCCGCGCGTGTTGAGAAGCTGGGTGTAGGTCAGCCGGCCGGTCGGCTTGCTGACGTCGTTGGCGCAGATCCAGTCAAGCGCTCTCGCCGCATCGGGCCCGCTCAACTCGTATTTGGCGAAGGACGACTGGTCGAAAATGCCGACCTTTTCGCGCACATGCCGGTGTTCGTCGCCGACCGCCGCGAACCAGTTCTGCCGGCCCATGGAATAGATGTCCCGCGGTTCGACGCCCTCTGGCGCGAACCAGTTCGGCCGTTCCCAGCCGAGCTTCGAGCCGAACACGGCCTGCCGCTGTTTCAGCCGCTCATAAAGCGGCGAGACGATGCGCGGCCGGCCGCTGGCATATTCCTCATGCGGGAAGCCGATCGTGTAGTGCTTGCCATAGGCTTCCAGCGTGCGGTCGCACACCCATTGCCGGTCGCGATGCAAGTTGGAAAAGCGCCTGATGTCGACCACCCACAGGTCGAGCGGCGCCTCGCCATCGACCACCCATTGCGCCAGCACCCAGCCGGCGCCGCCGCCGGACGCGATGCCGAACGCGTTGAAGCCGGCGCCGACGAACATGTTGGCGCATTCCGGTGCCGTGCCGAGGATGAAATTGCCGTCCGGCGTAAAGCTCTCCGGCCCGTTGATCATCTGCTTGACGCCGACGGTTTCCAGCGCCGGCACGCGCGCGATCGCCTGCGTCATGTGCTGCTCGAAATGATCGTAATCGTCGTCGAACAGCCGGAATTCCCAATCGTCGGGCACGTCGCCGCCGGGCAGATCGGTCCTCCAGGCCTGCGGATTGGGCTCGTAGCCGCCCATCACCAGCCCGCCGACCTCCTCCTTGAAATAGGTGCGGCGGTCGGGGTCGCGAATGGTCGGCGCGTCGGTCGCCAGGCCAGCGATCTTTTCGGTGATGATGTACTGGTGTTTCACCGGCTGCAGCGGCACGTTGATGCCGGCCATGGCGCCGACTTGCCGCGCCCACTGCCCGGCACAGTTCACCACCTTGTCGCAGGCAATGTCGCCCTTGTTGGTCTTCACCGCGGTGATGCGGCCGTCCTTCATCTCGAAACCGGTGACGCGCACATCCTCGTAAAGCTTCGCGCCATGCATGCGCGCGCCCTTGGCCAGCGACTGCGTGATGTCCGAGGGGCTCGCCTGGCCATCGGTCGGCAGCCAGGAGGCGCCGACGAGATCGCCGGTTTCCATCAGCGGCCACATCGCCTTGACCTCCGCCGGCGACAAAAGCTGCATGTCCATGCCGAAGCTTTTCGCCGTCGTCGCCAGCCTTTTGTATTCGGTCCAGCGGTCGGCATTGGTGGCGAGCCGCAGGCAGCCGGTCATCTTCCAGCCGGTGGCAAGGCCGGTTTCGGCCTCCAGTCCCTTGTAGAGTTCGACCGAGTATTTGAGCACGCGCGTGATCGAGGCCGACGAGCGCAATTGCCCGACCAGGCCGGCGGCGTGCCAGGTCGAGCCCGAGGTCAGCTTGCCTTGCTCGAGCAGCACCACGTCGGCCTTGTGATCGCGCGCCAGATGATAGGCCGTCGAACAGCCGATGATGCCGCCGCCGATGACGACGATCGCGGCATGGCCAGGCAATGTCATGATTTCAGGATCCCGTATTTTGTCCGGTAGTTTTCCAGCGCCGCGTCGAGCCGCACCAGGTTTTCCTCGGTATAGGCGACGTAGTCGATGCCCGGCGCGTCGAGATAGAGTTCCGACACCATGCTCCACATCGCCTCGCGCAGCAGCGAGGCGCATTGCATGGCCGCGTGCGAGCGGCGGATCGCCTCGTCCGGCTCCTTCATGAAATAGGCGGTCAGGAAAGCGAAGGATTCCTCATCGCTCATGCCGGCATTCGAAGCAACGCCGGAAAGGTCGAACATCGCCGTGTTGAAACCGGCATATTCGAAATCGATCAGCCACAGCCTGTTGCCGTCGTCGAGAATGTTGGCCGGCAACAGATCGTTGTGGCCAAAGACGATCGGCAGCAGTTTCTGAGCGCGCTCCAGTTCGTCCGCCAGTGTCAGCAGGTGCGGCAGTTCGCTGCGCTTGCGGCTGCCGCCTTCCTCCAGCGTACGTGCATAATCGCGGATGACGTGGAACACCCAGAACATGAAGCCGGCGCCGGAGATATGGTTGGGCATCTCCCGGTGGAAACCGCGCATCAGGGCAGCGACCCGGCCAAGATTGGCGCGCACATCGTCGGCCAGATAGGTCCTGGCGCCAAGATACGCCGTCACCATGATCCCCGGTTCGGCATAGTGCACCGCCGGCGCGAAACCGGCGGCGTGCGCGGCCCGCGCGGTCATCACCTCGCGCTCGCGGAAGACATGGTGGAAGGGATAGTCCTGGCCAAAGCGCACGACATGCCGTCCCGCGGCGTCGCTGACCACATAATTGGCGTTGCTCAGGCCGCCGGGCAGCGGGGCGATCTCGATGGCCCCGGTCCAGCAGGGCAGGGCACGGATGCGGTCTTCTGCAATCACGGAGTTATCCCTGGTTGATGGCCTGGTTTGCTGGGTTTCGACGAGGCGCTACGGGGCAGCGCGACGACAGGGGGAGAAACGCGGATAATCTCGTCGGTGCGGGACGCCAGGATCGGTATCCCGCACCGCACCGACGAGCCCCGTGGCCGGGTTTTTGAGCCCGGCATCCGCCCCCGCGGATCTGAAAATTCCTTGCGCCAGCCACATGCCAAGCTGTCTGGCTCTGCGAGTTCCGGCTCTGCCATCGCCCTCCCGTTGCAGCTCCGAACCCTCTGACATTGAATTTCACGCCAAGGTTGCCCGGCTGTCAACAAAAAGATGTGACCTTTTTTGGGTATTTTGCCCGAAATGAAGGGACAGTTCCTTTAAAACCGCTTCAATTACCTTAGAATCGGTCAAAGTTCTGAACCCGGGAAACCAGATGGTCCATTCGAAACGCCACGGCGAAATCCTGCGGCTGCTGCAGGAGGAGGGCACCGTCACCATCGCCAGCCTCGCCGACCGGCTGGGCGTTTCACTCGAAACCGTGCGCCGCGACGTCAAGCCGCTCACCGGCGACGGCTCGGTCCTGAAGATGCATGGTGCCATCGGCCTGCCTTCGATGGTCGGCGAAGCGCCTTTCGAACGGCGCATGCGCGAGAATGCCGATGCCAAGCGCGTCATTGCCCGCATGGTCGCCGCCACCATCCGCGACGGTGAATCGATCATGCTCGACACCGGCACCACGACCTCATTCCTGGCGCGGGAATTGCTCGGCCACCGGCGGCTGACGGTCGTCACCAATTCGTCCGACATCGCCCGCACGCTGGCCACCATCAACGGCAACAAAGTCTATATGGCCGGTGGCGAGTTGCGCAGCGATTCCGGTGCCGCCTTCGGTGCCTCGGCCATCGAGTTCGTCAGCCGTTTCTCGGTCAGCCACGCCGTCATCTCCACCGGCGCCGTCGACGCGGTGACGGGCGTCATGGATTACGATCTGGACGAGGCCGAATTCGCCCGCATGGTGCTGTCGCGCGGCCAGCGCTCGCTTGTTGTCACCGACCATACGAAGTTCGGCCGCCAGGGCCTGGTCCAGGTCTGCGGCTTCGACGGCTTTTCCGAACTCGCCACCGACCGCTCACCGCCGGGTGACATTGCCGCCGCCCTCGCACAGGCCGGCGCGCGGCTCAGCGTCGCCGGCGACGCCGCCAGGTTCTAGCCCCGGGGTTCTAGCCCCGGAGTTCTGGCAAAAGACCAGCGACTGGTGGGCGTACACGCCCGCGAAAGTTCCGCCCGATACGGCGAAGGCGATGTTGTGCCTCGATGGCCGCCTGCGGTCATACCTATGCGGGCAAAGCGCGAAAACTCATCCGAAAGCAGGCACCGCTCGGCTTGCCGTCGAGGATCTCGATGCGTCCGCCATGCAATTGCATGATTTGCTGCACCAGGTTGAGGCCGAGCCCGGCGCCATGATCCTGAGGGCGCAGCCGGTAGAAAGGCTCGAAAATGCGCTCACGCTCGCCCGGCGGCACGCCGTCGCCTTCGTCCCGCACCATGATGACAGCGGGCATTGTGACGCTGACGGTGATCTTGCCCGCGCGGCCGCCATGCTCAATGGCGTTCTGGACGAGGTTGGTCACCGCGCGTTCGATCGCGGTGCGATCGCCGGTGGCGAAAACCGTGTCCCGTTCCGGCTCGAACGACATCTCGTATCCGGCCGAGAACGCCATAGGCGCCAGATCGACGATGACGCCGCGCGCGATCGCCACCAGGTCGACCTTTTCGAAAGGCGATGTCTGCCGGTCGAGGCGCTGCAGGTCGAGCAGCTGGTCGGTCAGCGTCGAAAGCCGTGCCGCATCCTGCAGCAGCCGTGCCCGCTCCGGGGTCGCCGGCAGCGAGGCCAGGCGCGTATTGAGGATCGCGACCGGTGTCCTGAGTTCATGGGCGGCGTCGGTCAGGAAACGCTTGTGGCGTTCATAGCCTTTGTCGAGCCGCGCAAGGGCTGCATTCACCGCCTTGACCAGCGGTGTGACTTCGCTCGGCACATCCTTCAGCGGCAGTTGCACGCCGCGTTGGTCGATGTCGATGCGTTCGGCCTCGGCTGCGGCATGGCCAAGGCCTGACAGCGCGCCGCGCACCACCCAGGGGGTGGCGAACAATGTGGCCAGCGCCATCAGTCCGGCGAGCGGCAATATTCCCCGCAGGAAGAATTGCGGGGTCTGTCCGAGCAGACGCAGCAGCGAAAGCCCGCCCTTGGTCCCGGTGAAGATCTGGACGTTGCCGGCCGCCGTGTCGGTCCAGCGGATCTTTGCCTCCGGCGGCGCGCTCTCGCCGATGGAACTGTTGACACGGGCATCGCTGATGGTGTCCAGCAGTCCGGCGAAAGGCTGGAAGATGGCCGGCACCGTGCCCTCCTGCAACCGCTGCCCCTGCTTGTCGCGGATGATGAACCAGAGGTCGGGGACATTGGATCGCAGCTTCGTCAGATCGGAAGTCTCGCGCAAGATCAGCTTGCCGCCTGCATCACGCGCTACCGAGTCGGCCAGCACATCCATGCTGCCGTCCTCATAGTCATGTGGGATGAGGCCGGTGGCCAGTAACGCGCCGACAATGCCGGCAATGATCAACGTCAGCATCGCGCACTGCAAAACGGCAATGCGCAGCACCAGGCTCCATTTGAGCGAACTCGGGCGCCTGAGGGTCATCGCTTGGCGCTCATGTCGTTTCGCGCAGGAGATAGCCGACGCCGCGAATGCCGTTGATCGTCACGCCGCTGTTTGCATCGGCCAGCTTGCGGCGCAGGCGCGAGACATGCGTGTCGAGCGCGTTGGACTGGATCTCGTCGTCGAGGCCGAACACCGCTTCCATCAATGCCTCGCGCTGCACCATGCGCCCGGTGCGCCGCATCAGAGCCTCCAGCACCAAGAGTTCGCGCCGCGGCAGGCTGAGCGGCTCGCCGTGGATCGCGGCCTCGCGATGTCCGGCATCGAGCACCAGATGGCCGGCGCGGATAAATTGCGACTGCAGCGGCGCAGGGCGCCTGAGCAGCGCGCGTAAGCGGGCCAGCAGTTCCTCGAAGGCGAACGGCTTCGCCAGATAGTCGTCGGCGCCCATGTCCAGCCCATCGACCTTGTCCGATGTGTCGCCCCTCGCCGTCAGCACCAGCACGGGCGTCGTGTTCTTTGCCGAGCGCAGTCTCGGCACCAGCGACAGCCCGTCGCCATCCGGCAACTGGCGGTCGAGCAGGATTGCATCGTAGCTGTCGACGGCAACGAAGCCCTCCGCCTCCAGCAATGTGCCGGCGTGATCGACCACCATGTCATGACGCTTAAGCGCGGCACGCAGCGCCGAGACCATCTCGGGTTCGTCTTCGACTAGCAAGATACGCATGCACCATCCCCGGGGTAACGACACAGCTGTGGGCGCTACAGCGCCAAGATTGCGCAAACATGGCAAAGCCGAACGGTCTGAGGCCTGCAAGAGTTTTCTTTGCATCCGCGATATTGCGCAATGCCTATGCAATCCAGTCGCGGCAAACAGCGCCAGTCGGCACGAACCGCCATGCCGGCATCAAGGCGTCGGGCCCGAATACGCAACAGGTTCGGGTCCGACGCTGAACAGGAAACAAGTGGCCACGCCAACCGATTGTCGCGCGGGGCTGTCGGGATTGAGGTTGGTTATGTCTGCAAACGATGCTTTGTCTTTTCTCATGGCGTGGACCGTTGCGCCGTTCAGAATCGGCTCCGTCACGCCGTCCAGTTCCAGCCTGGCGGCATTGATGACGCGCGATATCGGACCCGAGACGGGACCCGTGCTGGAACTCGGTCCAGGAACCGGGCCCTTCACACGGGCGCTGCTGTCGCGCGGGGTGCAGGAGGAGGATCTGACACTGATCGAATCCGATCCGGATTTTGCAGCGCTGCTCACGCGTCGCTTTCCCGCCGCCCGGATTATCGAGACGGATGCCGTCGGTCTGCGCCATCTGTCGCTCTTCCAGAGGCCCGTGGTTGGTGCGGCCGTCAGTGGGCTGCCCTTTCGCCTGATTTCGCCGCGCAAGACGCTTGCCATTCTCGAAGGTGTCTTCGCGAACCTTCGCCCGAGCGGGGCGCTCTATCAGTTCACGCTTGGCCGGCGCTGCCCGTTCGACCAGTCGCTGCTCGACCGGCTCGATCTGCAGGTCACCCGGGTCGGCCACACCTTTCGCAATTTCCCGCCGGCAACCGTCTATCGCATCGACAGGATCAAGACCGTCAGGACCTATGACTGGCGTTTCGCATGACCGGCCCGCTGTCGGCCATTCTCGGCTTCGGCCTGTTGGGGGTCTTCTGCCTCGCCTTCACCGAAAAGATCCTGCCGGTTCCGCCCTCGCATGTGCTGCTGCTGTTCCTCGGCATGACGGCCGCGCCGGATGACACGACACTGCTGACCCTGCTAATGGTGACGACGCTTGCCTCCACCAGCGGCTGCCTTGTCTGGTATACAGTCGGCCGCCGGATCGGCTCGGACCGTGCCGATGGGCTGGTGGATCGCTTCGGGAGATATGTCTTCCTGCGTCCCGCGGCCTACCACAGGCTCGGTCAGACCTATCGGCGCAACCTCGTCCGGGTGTCCCTGCTGGCGCAGTTCATCCCGACGGTGCGCAATTACCTGCCGATCGCGGCCGGTGCGCTTTGCCTGCCTGCTCTGCCCTTCGCGGCTGCGACGCTGCTTGGCGCGGCACTTTGGAACGCCGGCTTTCTCATGACCGGCTATCTCTTGCGCGGCAGCGGCCAGGATTCGCTCACGGTGGGTTTCCGCATCATTGTCATCGTGGTTGCGCTGGAGACGGTCTTCATGATGGCACTACGCTATGGCCCTGCGTGCCGGCGACGCATCAAGCTGGCGCTCGGCTGAGCGCGCGGCGACGGTCTCCAGCCATGGGATAAGCTCCGCCATCGGCTTTCCTTCGCTCGGCCGCCGGTGTTTAGTCCGGCCATGGCTTTCACCATCCGCCAGCTGCAGTTCTTCATTGCCGTCGCCGAGCAGGGCACTGTCTCGGGCGCGGCACAGAACCTCTCCATTTCGCAATCGTCCGTCACCGAGGCGATCAAAGAGCTCGAAAGCGATCTCGGCGTCGAACTGTTCGAACGCCATCCGCGCGGCCTCAACATCACCCACAAGGGCCATCAGTTCCTGCGCCACGCGACCAAGATCCTCGCCGACGTTTCCGATGCCCGCCGCTCCTTCTCCGGCGAGCAGGCCGCGACCGGCGGGCGGCTGCAGCTCGGCGTCACCTCGCTGGTCGCCGGCTATGTGCTGTCGGATCTGCTTTCCCGCTACCGCCGAGCCTATCCGGGCGTCGAGGTCTCGGCCATCGAGGACAATGGCGACTACCTCGAGCATCTCCTGATCGGCGGCAAGCTCGACATAGCCGTCATGGTCACGTCCAATTTGCGCGACCGCACCGCCCTGCAATCGGAAATCCTCGAGGTCTCGGCCTATCGCCTGTGGCTGCCGCTCGGCCATCCCTTGGCTGGCGCCGACATCATCGGCATCGGCGACATCGCCTCCGAGCCGCTGATCATGCTCACCGTCGACGAGATTGAGGAGAACACCGGCAAGCTGCTGACGGCTATCGGCGCCAGGCCGCATGTCGCCTTCCGCACTCGTTCCGTGGAAGCCGTGCGCAGCCTGGTCGCCACTGGCGCCGGCGTGGCGCTGCTGCCCGACCTTGTCTACCGCCCATGGTCGCTGGAAGGCGACCGCATCGAATCGCGTGATATCTCCGGCTCCTTACCGGTGGTGCAGGTCGGCATGGTCTGGCGGCGTGGCTCAGGCCTGCCGCAGGCGGCGCGCGATTTCATCGGGCTTGCCCAGTCGCAGCGGATGGTCCGCCAGCGCCTCTGAGCAGCTGTGCATCTATCGGAAAAACCGATACCGCCCTTCTGATAAATGAATTTGCGAAACCGGAGTTTTCCGAGCACTTTCCGTACAGGGAACAAAGCCGTCACAGCAGCGCGGCCCCTCAAATGGGAGATCGATGATGAATTCATTCCTGAAGTCATGCACGGCGCTGACGGTCGCGCTGGCCTTCTCCGGCCAGGCCATCGCCCAGGTCAAGGAACTCGGCAAGGGCGAAGGCGAAGTCAACATCGTTGCCTGGCCGGGCTATATCGAGCGCGGTGAGACCGACAAGGGCTATGACTGGGTCACCGCCTTCGAGAAGGAAAGCGGCTGCAAGGTCAACGTCAAGACCGCCAACACCTCGGACGAGATGGTCTCGCTGATGAACGAGGGCGGTTTCGACCTCGTCACGGCTTCGGGCGATGCGTCGCTGCGCCTCGTCGCCGGCAAGCGCGTGCAGCCGATCAACACCGATCTCATCCCGAGCTGGAAGGCGGTCGACGACCGGCTGAAGGACGCGCCCTGGTTCACCGTCGACAAGGTCCACTACGGCGTTCCCTACCAGTGGGGACCGAACATCCTGATGTACAACACCGAGGTCTTCAAGGAAGCGCCGAAGAGCTGGAACGTCGTCTTCGAGGAGATGAAGCTGCCCGACGGCAAATCCAACAAGGGCCGCGTCCAGGCCTATGACGGACCGATCCACATCGCCGACGCCGCCAATTATCTGATGTTCCACAAGCCGGAACTCGGCATCAAGGATCCCTACGAGCTCAACGAAGACCAATACAAGGCAGCCCTTGACCTGCTGCGCGTGCAGCGCACGCTGGTCGGCCGCTACTGGCACGATGCCGCCATCCAGGTCGACGATTTCCAGAATGAAGGCGTCGTCGCCTCGGGTTCATGGCCGTACCAGGTCAACACGCTGATCGCCGCCAAGAAGCCGGTCGCCTCGACCGTGCCGGAGGAAGGCGTCACCGGCTGGGCCGATACCACCATGATGGAAGCCGACGCGGCCCACCCGAACTGTGCCTATATGTGGCTCGAACATTCGCTGTCGCCCAAGGTGCAAGGCGACGTCTCGGCCTGGTTCGGATCGCTCCCCGTGGTGCCCGCCGCCTGCAAGGGCAACGAGCTGCTCGGCGAGGAAGGCTGCAAGACCAACGGCTACGACAATTTCGACAAGATCAAGTTCTGGAAGACGCCGGTCTCGAAATGCGCCACCCAGAACAACCAGTGCGTACCCTACTATCGCTGGGTATCGGATTATATCGGCGTCATCGGCGGACGGTGAGTTCTCTTACCCTCCCCCTTGTGGGGAGGGTCGACGCGCAGCGTCGGGGTGGGGGCCTGTCAGATAGGTCCGCGCCATCACCCCCACCCGCGGCTTCGCCGCGACCTCCCCCATCGAGGGGGAGGTGAAGCGGCGCGTGAATTCGTCCTTGTTTGACCCGGCAAAACAGACTGGCAGCCATGACATCAGCCGTTTCCTTCCAGAAGGTTTCCCGCCATTTCGGCAGCGTTCGCGCCGTCGACGCGGTCGATCTCGACATCGTGCCGGGCGAGTTCTTCGCCATGCTCGGGCCGTCGGGTTCGGGCAAGACCACGTGCCTGCGCCTGATCGCCGGCTTCGAGCAGCCGACTGCGGGTTCAATCTCGATCTTCGGTGAGCGCGCCGAGGGTGTTCCGCCCTATCGCCGCAACGTCAACACCGTGTTTCAGGATTATGCGCTGTTCCCGCATCTCAACGTGCTCGACAATGTCGCCTACGGGCTGATGGTCAAGGGTGTCGGCAAGGCTGGGCGGCACAAGGCGGCTGAGGAAGCGCTGACGCTGGTGCGCCTGCCCGGCTATGGCGCCCGCCGCCCCGGCCAGCTTTCCGGCGGCCAGCGCCAGCGCGTCGCGCTTGCCCGCGCGCTGGTCAACCAGCCCAAGGTGCTGCTGCTCGACGAGCCGCTCGGTGCGTTGGACCTGAAATTGCGCGAGAACATGCAGGAAGAGCTGAAGTCGCTGCAGAAGGCGCTCGGCATCACCTTCGTATTCGTCACCCACGACCAGGGCGAGGCGCTGTCGATGGCCGATCGCGTCGCCGTCTTCAATGACGGCAAGATCATGCAGATCGGCACGCCGGAGGACATCTACCAGCGGCCGAAGACGCGCTTCGTCGCTGATTTCGTCGGCTCGTCCAACGTGCTGCCGCCGGATTTCGTCCAGCGCTATTCCGGCCAGCACCGCTGGGGCAGCCTGCGCCCCGAATCCGTTCGTGTCGGCCGCGCCGCAAGCGGCGAAGGCGTCGCCGCACGACTGGTCTCGACCAACTATCTCGGCGCCACCACCAGGCTGGCGCTCGATGCAGATGGCTTGAAGCTGCATGCCATCGTGCCGGCCGGCGCGGCCCTCCCAGCGGAAGGCGACGCCGTGGTGCTGACCTTCAACCGCGAGCACCTGCATCTGATGGATGAGCCGGCATGAGGAAGGTTTGCGCCGTGCGCCCCCCTCTGTCCTGCCGGACATCTCCCCCTCTAGGGGGGAGATCGGCTGCCATTTCGGGTTTCGCCAGCTTCCAACGTCGCAGAACTGGCGAGACCGAGAAATTGCCAATCTCCCCCCTAGAGGGGGAGATGTCCGGCAGGACAGAGGGGGGCGACGTAGAGCGCGGCTTCTCGCATAATCCCCTTCAACACAGAGTGGCGTCATGACCATCGTCGCCCTCAACGCCAATCCCGCCCCCGCCATCCTGCCCGGCAGCGGCGGCTTGCGTGGCGCGCTCTCCGACCTCTTCTGGCGCCGGCCGCAACTCCTGCTCTTGCTCATGCTGCTGCCGCCGGTGCTGTGGCTCGGCATCGTCTATATCGGCTCGCTGTTCGCCCTTTTGGCGCAGAGCTTTTTCTCGATCGACGAGTTCTCCGGCCTCATCAACCGGGAGTTCACGCTGAAGACCTATGGCGACCTGTTCCAGGCGGCCAATCTCGACATCATCCTGCGCACCGTGACGATGGCGGCACTGGTCACGCTGGCCTCGGCCATTGTCGCCTTTCCGATCGCCTACTACGCCGCACGCTATGCGCGCGGCCGCTGGAAGGCGCTGTTCTATCTCGGCGTCATGCTGCCGCTGTGGTCGAGCTACCTGGTCAAGATCTATGCCTGGAAGCTGATCCTGGCCAAGGAAGGCATCCTCACCTGGCTGTTCGCCAAGCTGCATTTGCTGTGGCTGCTCGATGCCTGGCTGTCGTTGCCGGTCGTCGGCGGCAATTCGCTGTCGGTGTCGTTCACCGGCACTTTCATCGTCTTCGTCTATGTCTGGCTGCCCTTCATGATCCTGCCGGTTCAGGCGGCGCTCGAACGCGTGCCCGGCAATCTGGTCGAGGCCTCGTCCGATCTCGGCGCCTCGCCGGGCCAGACCTTCCGCAACGTGCTGTTCCCGCTGGCGCTGCCCGGCATCGTCGCCGGCTCGATCTTCACCTTCTCGCTGACATTGGGCGACTACATCATCCCGCAGATCATCGGCACCTCGCGCCTGTTCATCGGCCAGGCCGTCTATTCGCAGCAGGGCACCGCCGGCAACATCCCGCTCGCCGCCGCCTTCACCGTGGTGCCGATCGTCATCATGGGTTTCTATCTCTGGGGCGCCAAACGCATGGGAGCCTTCGATGCGCTCTGATCGCGGCCAAACGGCTTCGCTCGGCCTGAAGATCGCCGCCGCCTGCGGCCTGCTTTTCCTGCATCTGCCGATCCTGCTGATCTTCGTCTACGCCTTCACCACGGAAGAGAAGAGCTTCGTCTGGCCGCCGCCAGGGCTCACCATGCAGTGGTTCGCCGTCACCTGGAACCGGCCCGATGTCTGGGAAGCACTGTCGCTTTCGGTGCGCGTCGCCGCCATCTCGACCGCGATTGCTTTGATCCTCGGCACGCTCTGCGCCGCCGCGGTGTCGCGGACCAAATTCTTCGGCCGCGAGACCATCTCGCTGCTGGTCATCTTGCCAATCGCCTTGCCCGGTATCATCACCGGCATTGCGTTGCGGTCGGCCTTCGCGCTGGCCGACATTCCCTTCTCGTTCTGGACGATCGTGCTCGGCCACGCCACCTTTTGCGTGGTCGTCGTCTACAACAACGCGGTCGCCCGTTTCCGGCGCACCTCCGGTTCGATGATCGAAGCGTCGATGGATCTCGGCGCCGACGGTTTCCAGACCTTCCGGCATGTCGTGCTGCCCAACATCGCCACCGCGCTGCTTGCCGGCGGCATGCTGGCCTTCGCGCTTTCGTTCGACGAGGTCATCGTCACCACCTTCACCGCCGGCCAGCAGCAGACCGTGCCGATCTGGATGCTGGAGGAGCTGATCCGTCCGCGCCAGCGCCCGGTCACCAATGTCGTGGCCATGGTCGTCGTGTTGGTGACGCTGCTGCCTATCCTGTTTGCCTATTACCTGACCCGCGACGGCGACCAGATCGCCGGAAGCGGGAAATGAAACAGCGAATTAGGGAGTAGCCAAGTAAGTAGTGAGTAGTGAGCAGCAAAAACCCGGTCAGACCTGATCTATACTCTCACTACTCACTACTCACTTCCGTCCAAGGAGGAACCCAATGGACACCCAGATGCTGATCGGCTCGAAATTCGAGAAGGGCACGGACGCCGAGGAGCCGATCCTCAATCCGAAGACCGGGGCGACCATCCTCAACCTGCCCGAGGCCAGCCAGGCGCAGATCGAGGCAGCGGTATTGGCGGCCGAACAGGCGTTCGTCTTGTGGTCGCGCACCACGCCGGCGCAGCGCTCGGGTTATCTGCTCAAGATCGCCGACCGTATCGAAGCCGAAGCCAGGGAATTCGCAACTCTCGAAGCCCTGAACTGCGGCAAGCCGATCAATTCCGTGCTCAATGACGAGATCCCGGCAATCGTCGACTGCTACCGCTTCTTTGCAGGCGCCGTGCGTTCGATGCCGGGCGTCGTCGCCGGCGAATATCTGCCTGGCCACACCTCGATGGTGCGGCGCGACCCGATCGGCATCGTCGCCTCGATCGCGCCCTGGAACTATCCGCTGATGATGATGGCCTGGAAGGTCGCGCCGGCGATCGCCGGCGGCAACACCGTCGTCTTCAAGCCGTCTGAGCAGACGCCGATGACGGCACTAAAGCTGACGAAAATCCTGGCCGAGATCCTGCCCGAAGGCGTCGTCAATGTTGTGCTCGGCCGTGGCGACAGCGTCGGCAACACGCTGATCAACCACCCCAAGGTCAACATGATCTCGATCACCGGCGACGTCGCCACCGGCAAGAAGGTGCTGCAGGCCGCCGCCAAGTCGGTCAAGCGCACGCATCTGGAGCTCGGCGGCAAGGCGCCGGTCATCGTCTTCGACGACGCGGACCTTGGCGCCGTCGTCGCAGGCCTGCGCGCCTTCGGCTATTACAATGCCGGCCAGGACTGCACCGCCGCCTGCCGCATCTATGCCGGCAAGAAAATCTACGACAAGCTCGTCGCCGATCTCTCCTCGGCCGTGTCGACCATCAAGTACAATCTGCCCGATGATACCGAGAACGAGATCGGGCCGCTGATCTCACGCCGCCAGCGCGACCGCGTGTCGAGCTTCGTCGAGCGCGCCTCGGAACTGAAGCATATCGAGATCACCACGGGCGGCAAGCCGGGCGAGGGCACCGGCTTCTACTATCAGCCGACCGTCGTTGCCGGCGCGCTGCAGGAGGACGAGATCGTGCGCCGAGAAGTCTTCGGCCCGGTCGTCTCGGTCACTCGGTTCACGGAAGTCGCCGAGGCGGTGGGCTGGGCCAATGACAGCGACTACGGCCTGGCGTCGTCCGTGTGGACCAAGGACGTCTCGCGCGCCATGGCGACGGCCGCCCGCCTGCAATATGGCTGCACCTGGATCAACACCCACTTCATGCTGACCAACGAGATGCCGCATGGCGGGCTGAAGCAGTCCGGCTACGGCAAGGACATGTCGCTCTATGCCTTGGAGGACTATACCGCGGTGCGCCACGTGATGGTGGCGCATGGGTAGTAGCGCTTCTACCTCTCCCCCTGTGGGAGAGGTCGGATTGCCCCGATTTGCCCTTCGCAAATCAGTTGGCAATCCGGGTGAGGGGTAGCTTGGCGCCAAGCTGGAACACCCCTCATCCGTCTCGACGCTGACGCGTCGATCCACCTTCTCCCGCAAGGGGCCCGTTGCGTTATTGATCTCCGGGCGTGAGAGGAGAAGGCAAGGGCAATACGGAGGGGTTTTCGGCTCGG